>JALVEU010000105.1 GCA_027030565.1 Gammaproteobacteria bacterium
TGGTCGCCCTCCATCTGCGCGATACTCTGCAGATCCTGCCCAGCGTGTTGCAGTTCCTGTTCTACGCCAGCCCGGTGATCTATTCGCGCTCCATCGTGCCGGCGGACTTCCAGTGGGCGCTGCTGCTCAATCCGGTCTCGGCCATGGCCGAGGCCTACCACTACCTGCTGCTGGGCTTTCCCCAGCGTTGGGACTGGGTGGTGGCCTTGGGGCTCTGGAGCCTGGTGCTGCTGGTTGGAGGTGCACGCCTCTACGCACGACTGCGCAGCACCATCGCCGACCGGTACTGAGATGTCCGTTATCGAACTCCAGGACGTGTGGAAAGGCTATCGGCTGTACCGCCGCCCGGCGGACCGGCTCAAGGAGGTGTTCGTACGCCGCCCCCTGCACGAGACCATCTGGGCCCTGATGGAGGTCTCGCTGGCCGTGGAGGCGGGCGAGACCTTCGGCATCGTGGGTGAGAACGGTGCTGGCAAGAGCACCCTGCTCAAGGTGATCGCCGGGACCTCCAATCCCACCCGGGGGACGCGCCAGGTCCAGGGGCGCACGGCGGCGCTGCTGGAGCTGGGGGGTGCCTTTCACCCGGAGCTCAGCGGGCGTGAGAACGTCTTTCTGATGGCCGCGGTGCACGGGATCCCCAAGGACCAGTACGCCGATTACCTGCGTGCCGTGCAGGCGTTCGCGGAACTGGACGACGCCACACTGGAGCGGCCCGTCAAGACCTACTCCTCGGGTATGGGGGTACGCCTGGCCTATTCCTGTGTCACTGCGGTCGAGCCCGAGATCCTGGTGGTGGACGAGGCCCTCTCCGTGGGCGATCTGCACTTCCAGAAGAAGAGCCTGGACCGCATGCAGCAGTTCGCCAAGCGGGGCGTGACCATCGTGTTTTGTTCCCACAACCTGTATCAGGTCAAGAGCCTGTGTCGGCGGGCGGCGTGGATCCACGAAGGACGCATCCGGTCCATGGGCCCGGCCGAGACGGTCATCACCCACTACGAGGCCTACCAGCTCGAGCGCTCAGGCCTGCCCGAGGACGCCGCCCAGCCGGTCGCGCACGGGCAGCGGCCCAGGGGAGGCGACAGCGTCCCGCCGGTGCGGATCGGCGAGGTGAGCCTGCGTGGGGCCGACGGGCGGGTGCGCAACGAGTTCGACAGTTTCGAGGCCCTGCACGTCCGTGTGGACGTGGAGACGCTGCGGCCGGGAGTCGCCTTCCATGTGGGTGTGGCCATCACCCGCGGCGCGCAGGAGAACGTCTTCGGTACCAGTTCGCACTTCGAGGGCGGGCCGGGACCGCTGCGTTCCGGCGAGTGCCGCAGGGCGACACTGGTGATTCCCGAGCTGTACCTGCTCTCCGGCAAATACCAACTCAACGTGTACGTCCTGGACGATACCGGTCTGCACGTCTACGACCTGGCCGAAGGCATCCTGCCCTTCACCGTGTTCAACCGGCGCCAGGAGTTCGGCATCGCCTACATGCCCTACGCCTGGGAAGTGGAATGAGCGCCGGGGCCAGCCTCACCGCCCGTGGTCGTTCGGCGAGTGGCAGGTCACCGTCCCCGGCGTGTCGGCACCGCCCTGGACGTGGATGGCCACGGGAAGGAAGCGCTGCACCACGTAGGCATTGGTGCGCAGGTGAGCGGTGACGGCCTGGACGCGGTAGCGGCTGGTCCCGACGGCGAGGGCCACCGGGAGCAGCAGCTGGTCGCCCAGGTGCAGGTCCACCGGCGCACCGCTGGCATGGAACCCCAGCAGGTCCCGGCAGGCCGCTTCGGCCACCTGCTCCGCGGGCCTGCCACGGGCGCCCAGTGCCGTGAATCCCCCACGACCGCCCTCGTAGCGCGCCTCCAGGAAGAGGTACGCCCCGGGGCCACCTCCGCATCTGTGCTGCGGCACCACTTCGGCCGTCATCCCGGCCCGTCGCAACAGGTCGTGTGCCCGCTGGGCCATGCGCCGGGCGATGTGCGCCGGGAGGTCACAGGCTGCGGCCAGCCCGCGCACCGTTTCCAGGGAACCACGCTCCATCCGTTGCAGCGCACGGAGGGGGCCGTTGCGCCCTTCGATCTCCACCAGGAGCTCGCCGCCGCCCCTGGGATAGAAGCCGTGGCGTACCAGGTGGACCGCGGCGGCCACGCCCATGGGGCGCAGGGCAGGCAGATAGATCCGCTGGATGTACTCGAAAGAGGGGCTCCAAGGCACGTGGGTGCCCCCGCGCAGGATTACCCGACTGTGCCCCGGTGCCAGCGCCAAGGGTGGCAAAACCGCCTGCAGGAGCAGGCCCACCGAGCCGGCGCTTCCACCTTTCCGGGCATGGGCCACGTCGAACACGTAGTCGCCTGCGGCGGGTGCGCGGCGAGGACTGAACTCCAACGTCGTGGCACCCAGGGCAGCGCCGCTCACCTCGGCATCGCAGAGCTCGGCCACCGCACGTACCCCGGCCAGGTGTTGGGGGGCCAGGCCCGGACGGGGACGGCCCAGGCGGATCCGATCGATATGGACGGCCTGTCCGGTGATGGCCGCCAGGCTCAGGGCCGTGCGCAGGATCTGGCCACCGCCCTCGCCATGGGCACCGTCGATGTGGATCATCTCGACATTCCCGACCGTGCTGCGGCTGTGCCCTGGGGTTGGGGCCCTTGCAACCGGTCTCGGCCGCCGCTATAACATTGCGCCCGTCGCCGGCCCGGCAGGGCCGCGCACACCGAAGTCCACTTCCTCATCGCCGATCGGGGGTTCGGGTCCGAGCATGATCGAAGCCGAGAAGCTTACGCGTGCCTACGGCTCGTTCAAGGCCGTGGACGAGGTCTCGTTCCGCATCACACGCGGGGAGGTGGTGGGGCTGCTGGGCCACAACGGGGCGGGGAAGTCCACCATCATGAAGATGCTCACGGGGTTTCTGGAGCCCTCCTCGGGCCGGGTGCGCATCGACGGACTGGACCTGGTCACCGAGCTGGCCGCGGCCCAGGCCCGTGTGGGTTATCTGCCGGAGAACTGCCCCGTGTGGCCGGAGATGACCGTCATCGACTTCCTCGACTACCAGGCGGCTCTGCATGGCATGGACCCGGAGCAGCGACCGGCAGCCATCCGCAGGGCCCTGGAACGCACGCAACTCATGGATCGTGCCGAGCAGTCCATCGGCACGCTCTCGCGCGGCTACCGCCAGCGCGTGGGGGTGGCACAGGCCATCCTGCACCAACCCAAGGTGCTGATCCTGGACGAGCCCACCAACGGCCTGGATCCCGGCCAGATCCATCACATGCGGGCCCTGGTCCGCGAGCTGGCGCAGGAGGCCACGGTGATCCTCTCCACCCACATCCTGCAGGAGGTGGAGGCGGTGTGCGATCGGGTGATCATCCTGCGGGCCGGGCGCGTGGCGGTGGATGCCCGCTTGGACGAGCTGGCGGCCTCGGACCGGCTCTGCGTGGAGGCCGGAGGAACCCCCGACGAGTTGCGCGAGCGACTGACCGGGATGCCCGGGCTCCTCCAGCTGGAGGTCTCCACCGCAGGGCAGGGCCGCGTGCGTGCGTGGCTGCGGGCCACCGACGGAGGTGCGGAGGCGCTGGCGCCCGAGGCGGCGCGCCGCCTCGCCGAGGCAGGGATCCCGGTGTTCCGCCTGGAGCCCGAGACGCGGGACCTGGACCGGGTGTTCCGCGAGGTGAGCGAGGCCGAGGCCACGGACTTCGTGGACACGCAGGAGGTGGTGGCACATGCGTGAGCTCTGGGACGTCGCACGCAAGGAACTCTATGGTTTCTTCGCCTCGCCGGTGGCCTGGCTGTTTCTCGGTGCCTTCCTGCTGGTGACATTCTTCGTCTTCTTCTGGGTGGAGACCTTCTTCGCCCGCAACGTGGCCGATGTGCGGCCGCTGTTCCAGTGGATGCCGGTGCTGCTCATCTTCCTGGTGGCGGCACTCACCATGCGCGCGTGGAGCGAAGAGCGCCGCTCGGGCACCCTGGAGAGCCTGCTCACCGCGCCGGTACAGCCCTGGAAGCTGGTGCTCGGCAAGTTCCTGGGCGGCATGGCGCTCGTGACCGTCGCCCTGGCCCTGACACTGCCGCTGCCGGTGACGGTGTCCATGCTGGGCCCGCTGGATTGGGGC
>JALVEU010000106.1 GCA_027030565.1 Gammaproteobacteria bacterium
CCACGCGCGGCGAGTGCCGCGCGTCCGCTCTCGTGGCTCAGATCCAACCCCTCGGACAGGCTCGCGAACAGGTAGTCGGCGAACGAGGTGGCAGCGGTCAGGCGCTGTTCGAAAGCCGCGGCGCCCTCGCGTCGAACCAGGCTGTCCGGGTCCTCGCCCTGGGGCAGGAACAGAAACCGCGCCTCCCAGCCGTCGCGGAACAACGGCAGCAGGTTGTCGGCGGCGCGGCGTGCAGCGGCGCGTCCCGCCTGGTCGCCATCGAAGCAAAACACCACCTCGCCCGTGAGCCGGTAGAGCTGTTTCAGGTGTTCGGCGGTGGTGGCCGTGCCCAACGTGGCCACTGCACAGCCGATGCCATGCTCGGCCAGCATGCACACGTCCATGTAGCCCTCCACCACCAGGATGCGCCGCGGCCGGTGTTCACGCTGCAGGCATTCATACAGGCCGTACAGCAGCCGCCCCTTGTGAAACAGGGCGTTTTCCGGCGAGTTCAGGTACTTGGGCTGGGCATCGCCCAAGGCGCGTGCGCCGAAACCCACCACCCGGCCCCGGCGATCGCGGATGGGGAAGGTGATCCGCTCGCGAAACCGGGGATAGGGGCCCCGTTCTCCCGTGAGCATCACACCGGCACGGGCGAGGTCTTCGAGCCCGAATTCCCGCTGCAGCTCCCGCCACAGGGGCTCGCCCGCGGCCGGCGCATAGCCGATGCGATAGTGCGCGGCGGTGGCGCCACTGAGTCCGCGGCCACGCAGGTAGTCCACGGCCGCAGAGGAGCGGCGCAGGGCCTGCTCGAATGCTCCGGCAGTCCGGTCGAGGATTTGATACAGGGGCTTGAGCTCGGTATCCGCGCCGCCGGAGACGGCCTCGCGGGGCACCTGCATGCCCACCGACTCGGCCAGTGCCTCCACGGCTTCGGGAAAGCTCAGCCGCTCGTACTCCATGAGGAAGCCGATGGCCGTGCCGTGGGCCCCGCAACCGAAACAGTGATAGAACTGCTTGCGCGGACTCACGTAGAAGGAGGGCGTCTTCTCGGCGTGGAACGGGCAGCATGCGGCGTATTCGGCGCCCTTCTTCTTGAGGGGCACGCGCGCATCGACGACCTGCACGATATCCACGCGTGCCAGCAGCTCGTCGATGAAGGATTCAGGGATGCGTCCGGCCACGGCTGCGTCGAGAGGTCGTCCCGTTCCCACGATCACGGGCTTGGCTGCGCCTGGCGGAAAACGGCGTAGCCCTTCGTGCACCATGCTCGGCTGTGCCCCGCCTGCGATACGCCCATGCCCCTGTGAACCGGGATGCGTCGAAGAAGCGGTGCAGACTCGCGGGGTTCCTCGGTGTTCCCCGCATCTTCGGCTCGACCCGTTCAGGCCGCCCGGCGCAGGAGTTCGTCGATGAGCGACTCCAGGGCTGCGGCTTTGGGCTTGACCAGCCAGAAACGCGGCAGGAAGCCCGCGAAGTCCTCCAGCACCTCGCGGCCGCGGGCGCTGCCCGTTTCGGCCACGAACTCGGCAAGGAGTTCCCGGAGATAGGCGCTGTGGGCCGCCATCGCCTCGGGGTCGACGCGGTGGATGTCGATGAGCTCGTGGTTGTAGCGGTCGACGAAGCGCTCGTCCAGGTCCAGCACGAAGGCGAGCCCGCCGGTCATGCCGGCACCGAAGTTGAGTCCCGTGTCCCCGAGCACCACGATGGCCCCCCCGGTCATGTACTCGCAGCCGTGCTCGCCCACGCCTTCCACCACCGCCACGGCCCCCGAATTGCGTACCCCGAAGCGCTCTCCTGCAAGACCCGCGGCGAACAGCTTGCCGCCGGTGGCGCCGTACAGGCAGGTGTTGCCGATGATGGTGGTCTCGTGGCTGGCGAAATCGCTGCCCTCGGGCGGCCGAACGACGATCTTGCCGGCGGCCATGCCCTTGCCCACGTAGTCGTTGGCATCGCCCTCCAGGTACAGGTGCAGTCCGCCGGCGTTCCAGACACCGAAGCTCTGGCCCGCGGTGCCCCGGAGCCGCACGACGAGCGGGGCGTCGCTCATGCCGTAATTGCCGTGGCGCCGGGCGATCTCGCCCGAGACCCGCGCGCCGATGGAACGGTTGACGTTGCGGATCTCGTAGGAGAACTCGCCGCCCGTCTTGGCCTCGATGGCCGGGAGCATGTCGCGCACCATGCGCTCGGCCAGCTCGCCCTTGTCGAAGGGTGTGTTGTGCGGCTCCACGCAGTACTGGGGCTTGTCGGGCGACACCCCTCCGTCGCTCAGGATGGGGCTCAGGTCCAGGCGGCGCTGACGGGGAGTCTGGCCTTCACGCACGCGCAGCAGGTCGGTGCGGCCGATGAGCTCCTCCAGGCGGCGCACGCCCAGCCGGGCCATGAGCTCCCGGGTCTCCTGGGCCACGAAGCGGAAGTAGTTCATGACCATCTCCACCTTGCCGATGAAGTGCTTCATGCGCAGCACCTGGTTCTGCGTCGCCACACCGGTGGCGCAGTTGTTCAGGTGGCAGATACGCAGGTACTTGCACCCCATGGCGATCATGGGAGCGGTGCCGAAGCCGAAGCTCTCGGCGCCCAGGATGGCCGCCTTGACCACGTCCATGCCGGTCTTGAGACCCCCGTCGGTCTGCAGGCGTACCTTGTCGCGCAGGTCGTTGGCGCGCAGGGCCTGGTGCGTCTCGGTGAGGCCCAACTCCCAAGGGGAGCCGGCGTATTTGACGCTGGTCAGGGGGCTGGCCCCGGTGCCCCCGTCGTAGCCGGCGATGGTGATGAGGTCCGCATAGGCCTTGGCCACGCCGGCGGCGATGGTACCCACGCCCGCCTCGCTCACCAGCTTCACCGAGACCAGGGCCTCGGGGTTGACCTGCTTCAAGTCGAAGATGAGCTGGGCCAGGTCTTCGATGGAATAGATGTCGTGGTGGGGCGGCGGGGAGATCAACGGCACGCCAGGATTGGAGTAGCGCAGACGCGCGATCATCTCGTTGACCTTGTGGCCGGGGAGCTGGCCCCCCTCGCCGGGCTTGGCGCCCTGGGCGATCTTGATCTGCAGGACCTCGGCGTTGACCAGGTAGTGCGGCGTGACGCCGAAGCGCCCGGAGGCGATCTGCTTGATCTTGGAGACCTTGTCGGTGCCGTAACGGGCCGGGTCCTCGCCGCCCTCACCCGAGTTGGAGCGGCCGCCCAGGCGGTTCATGGCCTGGGCCAGCGTCTCGTGGGCCTCGGGCGAGAGGGCGCCGAGCGACATGGCGGCCGAGTCGAAGCGACGCACGATGTCCTCCACCGGCTCGACCTCCTCGATGGGCACCGGTTCGGTGTCCTCGCGCAGCTCGAGCATGTCACGCAGCACGGTGGGCGGGCGCTCGTTGACCAGTTGGGCGAACCGGCGCCACTTGGCGTAGTCGCCGCTGGTGACGGCGTCGTGCAGGGCCTGGACCACGTCGGGGTTGTAGGCGTGGTACTCGCCCCCGTGGATGTATTTGAGGTAGCCGCCCTGGTCGATGGCCGCCCGCGGATTCCAGGCCCGCCGGGCGAGCTTCATGGTGTCTTCCTGCAGATCCTGGAAGTCGATGCCCTGGACGCGGCTCACCGTGTCCTTGAAACAGAGGTCCACCACCTCTTCGTGCAGCCCCACGATCTCGAACAGCTGGGCGCCGCGATAGCTGGCGATGGTGGAGATGCCCATCTTGGAGGTGATCTTGAACAGCCCCTTGGCGATCCCCTTGCGGTAGTTTTCGGTGATCTGGGCCGTACCGTCGCCGGTGATCTCGCCGCTGCGCACCATGCCTTGCAGGCTCTCGTAGGCCAGGTAGGGATAGACGGCGGTGGCCCCGTAGCCGAGCAGCACGGCGAAGTGATGGGGGTCGCGGGCGGTGGCGGTCTCGACCACGATGTTGGCGCGGCAGCGGGTGCCGGCCTCGATGAGCCGGTGGTGCACGGCGCCGGTGGCCAGCAGGGCGTGCACCGGGAGCTTGTCCCGGTCGATGTCGCGGTCCGAGAGGACCACGATCACCGCCCCCTGTGCCACGGCGCGAGCCGCTTCTTCGGCGATCTTCTCCACGGCCTCACGCAGTGGTTGCGAGGCGGGACGGTTGAGATCGATGCGCACCGAACGGTAATGGGGCTCGGGGCGCTCCACCAGCTGGTGGAACACGTCCCCGGTGAGCACCGGGCTGTCGATGATCAAGCGCTGGGCGTGCTCGGGGCTCTCCTCGAAGAGGTTGCGCTCGGGCCCGAGGCAGGTCTCCAGCGACATCACGATGCTCTCGCGCAGCGGATCGATGGGGGGGTTGGTCACCTGCGCGAACTGCTGGCGGAAGTTGTCGTACAACGAACGCGGACGCTGCGAAAGCACGGGCAGGGGGGTGTCGTCCCCCATGGAACCCACGGCCTCTTGGCCGGCCGAGGCCAGGGGACGCAGGATCTGGTCGCATTCCTCGTAGGTGACCCCGAACAGCTTCTGATAGATGGCCAACCGCTTGGGTGGGAGGCAGTCGCGGCACAGCGGCTCGCCGGCGAGGCGCGGGGTGAGCCGCTCGGCGTGCCGGGCGAGCCAGTGCCGGTAGGGCTGGCGATCCTTGAGCAGCCCGTCGATGTCCTCCGGCTCGAGGAGCCGGCCCGTGGCGGTGTCCACGGCCAGGATCTGTCCCGGCTGGACCCGGCCCTTGGCCACCACGTCCTCGGGGGTGTAGTCCCAGATGCCGATCTCGGAGGCCAGCGTGATGTGGCGGTCCCGTGTAATCACGTAGCGCGCCGGGCGCAGTCCGTTGCGGTCCAGGGCACAGGCCGCGTGGCGACCATCGGTGAGCACGATGCCCGCGGGGCCGTCCCAGGGTTCCATGTGCATGGAGTTGTACTCGTAGAAGGCGCGCAGGTCCGGATCCATGTGGGCCACGTTCTGCCAGGCCGGGGGGATCAGCAGCCGCAGGGCGCGGAACAGGTCCATGCCGCCGGCCAACAGGACCTCCAGCATGTTGTCGAGGCTGCAGGAATCCGAGCCCTCCATGGAGACCAAGGGCAGCAGCTCCGAGAGATCGGGCAGCAGGGGGCTGCGGAAGTTCCAGGCCCGCGCCTGGGCCCAGTTGCGGTTGCCGCGGATGGTGTTGATCTCACCGTTGTGGGCCAGGAACCGAAACGGCTGCGCCAGGCGCCACTGGGGCCAGGTGTTGGTGGAGAACCGCTGGTGGAACACGCAGATGGCGCTCTCCAGACGCTCGTCGCGCAGGTCCGGATAGAAAGCCGGCAGGTTCTCGGGCATCACCAGACCCTTGTAGGCGATCACCCGCGAGGACAGGCTCGGCACGTAGAAGACCGGATCGTTGGGTTCCAGGCGCAGCTCGGCGCGCCGCCGGGCCACGAACAGGGCGCTTTCGAAAGAGGCCTCGTCCTGGCCGGCGACGGGCCGTACGAACACCTGCTCGATCTGTGGCAGCGTCTTCAGCGCCTCGGGGCCGCAGGCCTCGGGGTCGGTGGGCACCTCGCGCCAGCCGGCCACCTCCAGGCCGCCGCGGGCCAGCGTCTCGGTGAGCACCTCACGGGCGGTCTGCGCACGGCCGGGATCGGGATTCAGGAACACCATCCCACAGGCGAACCGCTCGCCCAGCTCGATGTCGGCCTCCCGGGCCTTGGCGCGCAGGAAGGTCTCCGGCCGTTTCAGGAGCAGGCCGCAGCCGTCGCCGCTCTTCCCGTCCGCGGCCACGGCGCCGCGGTGGGTCAGGCGGGCCAGCGCCTGGATCGCCGTACGCACCAGCCAGTGACTGGGTCGGTCGTCCATGTGGGCGATGAGCCCGAAGCCGCAGTTGTCCTTCTCGAACTCCGGGCGGTAGAGACCACCGGTTGGGTTCAGGGGCATGATACGTGCTCCATGGCGGGCCTGCCGCCATCGGGGTGCAAATCGACGAATGGTCCTGCAATCCGGACAAAGAACATCCAGTATACCCAAGGTATACCCAAGTGCCCGGGCGGGGAACCCTACCGTCAGGGGGAGGCGAATGCGTCGATGGTCTCGCGCAGCAGGGCGGGGTCGAAGGCATCGGTCAGTACGGCGCGACCGATGTCCTGCAACAGGACCAGGCGCAGGCGGCCGCCGAGGACCTTTTTGTCCACGGCCATGAGCTCCATGAAGCGCTCGGTGGGCAGGCCGGGTGGTGGGCGCGTGGGCAGCCGGGCCCGTGTCACCAGGGCGTGTACCCGGTCCACGTCCGCCGGCTTCAGCCAGCCCATGCGCCGGGAAAGATCGGCGGCCATGACCATGCCGCAGCCCACCGCTTCGCCGTGCAGCCAGTTGCCGTATCCTGTTCCGGTCTCGATGGCATGGCCGAAGGTGTGGCCCAGATTGAGCAGGGCCCGGTGGCCGCTGCGCTCGGTTTCGTCGGCGGCCACAATGCGGGCCTTGTCCTCGCAGGAACGCCGGATGGCGTGGGCCAGGGCCTCCGGCTCACGCTCCAGCAGGCGGTCCATGTTCGCCTCCAGCCAGTCGAAGAACGCCGGGTCATCGATGAGCCCGTACTTGATGACCTCGGCCAGTCCGGCGCTGTACTGGCGGTCCTCCAGGGTCCCGAGGGTGTCGGTGTCGATGAGCACACACCGGGGCTGGTGGAAGGCGCCGATCATGTTCTTGCCCAGGGGGTGGTTGACGCCGGTCTTGCCGCCGACCGAGGAGTCCACCTGGGCGAGCAGCGTGGTGGGCACCTGGACGAAATCGACGCCCCGCAGATAGGTGGCGGCGGCGAATCCGGTCATGTCTCCCACCACCCCGCCGCCCAGCGCGATCAGCGTGGTGCCCCGGTCGTGGTGCCCTTCCAGCAGGGCGGTGTAGATGCGGTCCATGGTGTCGAGTGTCTTGTACTGCTCGCCATCGGGCAGGATCACCCGGTCTGCGCGCAGCCCTTGGAGACCGGCCAGGAGCCGCTCCAGATACAGGGGGCCGACGGTCTCGTTGGTCACCACCATGACCTGTTCGCCGCGCAGGTGGGGGCGGAGCAGCTCCGGTCGGTCCAGCAGGCCCGCACCGATGTGGATGGGGTAGCTGCGCTCGCCCAGAGCGACGGTGAGGGTTTCCATGGACTCGGTCTGTCCCGGGCTCAGATCTCGTGGATGCGGTTGAGGATGACGTCGGCGATGTGGTTCACCCGTCCCTGGTCCGTGTCCACCACCAGGTCGGCGATCTCGCGGTACAGGGGGTCACGTTCGTCCATCAGGCTCTCCAGGCGGCTGCGCCGGTCCTCGGTCTGGAGCAGGGGGCGACTGGTGTCCCGCGCCGTGCGGGCCAGCTGGGTCTCGACGGAGGCCTGGAGGTAGACGACGAAGCCGCGCGCCGAGAGCCGGTCACGGTTCTCCCGGCGCAGCACCGCGCCCCCGCCCGTGGCCATGACGATGCCCTGCTGCCGCGAGAGTTCGTCGATGACCTTGGCCTCGCGCTTGCGGAAACCCTCCTCGCCCTCGTACTCGAAGATGGTGGCAATGTCCACCCCGGTGCGTTCCTCGATCTCGCGGTCGCTGTCCAGGAACGGCCGTCCGAGCCGGCGCGCCAACTGACGTCCAATGGAACTCTTTCCTGCGCCCATAGGGCCGACGAGAAACAGGTTCTGGTTTTTCAGTAGCACGGATCTGTCAAAGGGGCTGGTTGACGATGCACCGCCACGGCCGCGGCGGTGTCCATGAGCAGGCCGCTCCCGGTGTCGGCCGGGAGGCGGAGCGCCGCGCATTATATACCCACCCCGCCAGCGTCCCTCGCGGCGACGCGGCTTCAGGCGCATCGGCGGGCTGCTCGCGTTTCGGGGGGGGGCGGCGGCTCGGGTCACACGATCCGGGCGCCCAGGCGTTCCATCTCTGCAAGGGCGCGCTCGCCGTCTCCCGGCTGGACGTCCACCGCCCGCACGGCGTCGCGGAGCACGATCACGTCGAATCCCTCGCGCAGGGCGTCGCGCACCGTGTTGAGCACGCAGTAGTCGGTGGCCAGTCCCCCGACGTACAGGCGGCGGACGCCAATCTCCCGAAGGCGCTCGGCCAGTTCGGTACCCTGGAACCCGGAGTAGGCCTCACGGTCCGATCTCGTAGCCTTGGAGATCACGATGGTGTCCGGAGGCAGTCGGAGCCCCGGGGCGAATGCCGCCCCGTGCGTTCCGGCCACGCAGTGTACCGGCCAGGGTCCACCCTGCGGACTGAACGAGCAGTGGTCCGGGGGGTGCCAGTCGCGAGTGGCGACGATGGGCAGCCCCACGGCGCGGAAGCGGTCGATCCACTCGTTGAGCACCGGGATCACCTCGTCGCCACGCGGAACCGCCAGGGCCCCGCCGGGCAGGAAGTCGTTCTGCACGTCGACGACGATCAGCGCATCACCGGGTCGGGGCGCCGGTACGGCATGCGCGGTGTCATGTTTGCCGGCGGCCATCGGAATCGCACCTGTACTTGATTCGTTTCGGGAAAGTCCCCATGCACTTTGCTATATAGCCTCAATTCCGGGCTTTCAAGCAGGACGCGGCGCCTAGAACGATTGCCGGTGTGCCTGCTGCAGGCGAGCCCGTCACCGACGTGGATCGAGATGGAAGGGTTTCAGAAATGGCTGGTGATCCTCGGGTTGGCCCTGGTGATCGTGGGGCTGGCCTGGCCGTGGCTGCGTCACCTGCCCCTGGGCAGGCTGCCCGGCGACATCCTGATTCAGCGGGAGAACTTCGTGTTCTACTTCCCCATCACCACCATGATCCTGATCAGTGCGGTGCTGACGCTGCTGTTCTGGATCTTTCGCCGGTGAGGCCGTCGTATGTGCGAGCTCTTCGGCATGTCGGCCCGCTTCCCGGCCACGGCGACGCTCTCCATGGAGGAGCTGGCCCGACACGGGGGGCAGACCGGCCAGCACCGCGACGGTTGGGGGGTGGCGTTTTTCTCGGGACCCGACGTGCATTGTGTGCGCGAGCCTTGTCCGGCGGCCGAGAGCCCCGCGCTGCGCTTCATGATGTCGCACGCGTACCGCAGCCGTCTGGTCATGGCGCACATCCGCCTGGCCACCGCCGGCGAGCGGGCGCTGCGCAACACCCAGCCCTTCCTGCGCGAGCTCGGCGGACGCATGCACGTGTTTGCCCACAACGGCGACCTGCCCGGGATCGAGGCCCGTTGGAAGCTGCATGGCACCTACTGCCCGGTGGGTGAAACCGATTCGGAGTACGCCTTTTGCGTGCTACTGGAGCGGATGGGCGGTCTGTGGCGGTGCCACGGGGGCGTGCCCCCGCTGTCGGAACGCCTGGCGGTGGTGGCCGGGTTCGCGAGCGAGTTGCGCGAGCTTGGACCGGCCAATTTCCTGTACAGCGACAGCGACGCGCTGTTCTGCCACGGGGATCGCAGGTTGCACTCGGGTGAATCGGTGTTTCGACCACCTGGCCTGCATCTACTGGAGCGGCGCTGTCGCACGGGTGGCAGCCGCCTGCGCATGGCGGCCCTGTCCGTGGCGAGCCTTGCGGAACATCAGCGCGTGGCCCTGGTGGCCAGCGTCCCATTGAGTGACGAGCCATGGGCACCCATGGAGGCCGGCGAGCTGCTGGTCCTGCGCGATGGGGTCGTGGAGCTTCGGTGGATGCCTGAACAGCAGGAGGTCAGTGATGAATGCAGAGGCTGAACGCATCGAGGCGCTCGGGCCCCCCGATGCCATCAAAGAGACCAAGTACTGGCACCGCCTGGAGGACGGGCGTGTGCAGTGTGATCTGTGCCCGCGGTTCTGCAAACTCCACGAGGGCCAGCGGGGATTGTGTTTCGTGCGCGCCAATCTGGGCGGCAAGATCGTGCTCACCACCTATGGTCGGTCCAGCGGCTACGTGGTGGATCCCATCGAGAAGAAGCCGCTCAATCATTTCTTGCCCGGTACCCCCGTGCTGTCCTTCGGCACGGCGGGCTGCAATCTGGCCTGCAAGTTTTGCCAGAACTGGGACATCAGCAAGTCACGCGAGATCGACACGTTGGCCGATGCCGCCCCGCCGGAGAAGATCGCTCGCGTGGCCAAACAGCTGGGCTGCCGTAGCGTTGCCTACACCTACAACGATCCGGTGATCTTCATGGAGTACGCCATCGACGTGGCCAAGGCCTGCCGCGAGGTGGACGTCAAATCGGTGGCGGTCACCGCCGGCTACATCACCGAGGAACCGCGCAAGGAGTTCTTCGCCTACATGGATGCGGCCAACGTGGATCTGAAGGCCTTCACCGAGCGGTTCTACTGGAAGATCACGGGCGGGCACCTGCAGCCCGTGCTCGACACGCTCAAGTATCTCAAGCACGAGACCGACGTATGGTTCGAGATCACCACCCTGCTCATTCCCGGTGAGAACGACTCCGACGAGGAGCTGGAGGCCATGACCCAGTGGGTGGTCGAGGAGCTCGGGCCCGACGTGCCCATGCACTTCACCGCCTTCCATCCGGACTACAAGATGCTCGACCATCCGCCCACACCACCGGAGAC
The DNA here is from genome assembly GCA_027030565.1 of Gammaproteobacteria bacterium. GTDB lineage: Bacteria > Pseudomonadota > Gammaproteobacteria > JAJDOJ01 > JAJDOJ01 > JALVEU01. The sequence continues at coordinate 10,424 of JALVEU010000106.1, forward strand.
GCTGCGGCGGGCGCGGCGCATCGCCATGAAGAACGGTGTGCGTTACGCCTATACGGGCAACATCCACGACGAGGAGGGGCAGAGCACCTACTGCCATCACTGCGGCACGCGGCTCATCGGGCGGGACTGGTACGTGATCACCGAGTGGAATCTCACCGACGACGGCAAGTGCAAACAGTGCGGCACTGTGTGTGCGGGTGTATTCGAGGGCCCGCCGGGCGACTGGGGGCCGCGGCGCCTGCCCGTGCGGCTGCGCGACTTTCCGGACTGATCAATCGCGACAGCGCATCACCACCCGGTCGACTTCCTCTTCGCCCGTTTCGTAGGGCGGAATGCGACGCGGCTCCGGCTTGGACTGCGGGGGCTGCGTGGGAGTCGGGACCGGCGCGTGCTGGGGCCGGGAAGGGAGGGTATGGATCTGTGCAGATTCGTTCATGGCCTGGAAACCCCGTCGTTGTATGCCTGCAACACGTGGATGCCCGCGGGCAGCTCGCGTATCGTTTGTGCAACGTGCTTTGCGATTCTCTTGACGCTACCGACCCTTATAAGGGATTCTGCGCAGTTTTTCAAAGACGTTCGTCAAGCTTTTCGGGCTTGCGTGTTGTGACTGTGCAACGCATCCGACGGACGGTCGCAATCCATGGACCAGATCACGGCGCAGGGCTGGGGAGATGCAGCCGTACTGGGGTGGCGCGGCCCTTAGGGCGTGTCCGCAGCCAGGATCTCCTCGGCCGGACGGTAGCGGTCCATGAGACCCAAGGCACGCGCCACGGCCTCGCAGGTGACATGGCCCTTGTGGGTCTGCAGGCCTCGGGCGAATCCGGCGTCCCGGCGCAAGGCGGCCAGGCCCGCGCCGGCCAGTGCGCGGAGATAGGGGAGGGTGGCACGCACCAGGGCCAGGGTGGCGGTGCGCGGATAGGCGCCCGGCATATTGGTGACGCAGTAGTGGATGACCCCATGGCGTACGAAGGTGGGGTGGGAGTGCGTGGTGGGACGGGCGGTCTCCACGCTGCCGCCTTGGTCGATGCTGACGTCCACGATGACCGATCCCCGCGGCATGGAACGCACCATGTCCTCCGTGACCACATGGGGCGCCCTTGCCCCGCGAACCAGTACGGCGCTCACCACCAGGTCTGATTCACGCACCCGCCGGGCGAGGCTCTGGGGCGTGGAGCAGAACCACTCCAGCTCGCCGGGCATCTCGCGGCGCAGCGCCTCGGCGCGCGCCGGTTTGCGCCCGGCCATGGCCACCGAGGCCCCCAGCGCGATGGCCACACGTGCGGCATGGCGTCCCACGGTTCCATCGCCGATGACGAGCACGCGCCCGTGCGGCGTCCCCAGGACCTTGCCCGGTTGCACCCCCCGGCCACCTTGCGTCGCCGCCAGATGGTAGGCTCCCATGAGGGTGGCCATGTTGCCTGCTATGGCGCTCATGGGGGCCAGCAGCGGCAGGCGCCCGCACCGGTCCTCGACGGTCTCGTAGCCGATGGCCGTGGTCGCGGTTTCCAGGAGGCGGCGCGTGAGGCCAGGGTCCACGCCGGCCAGGTGCAGGAAGGTGAACAGGATCTGGCCCTGGAGATACGGGTATTCTTGGGGCAGCGGCTCCTTGACCTTGACCACCAGCCTGCGGCTCCAGGCCTCCGTGGCGTCGCAAAGCCGGGCGCCGGCCTCCTGGTAGGCATCATCCGTGAAGCCCGACCCGTGCCCGGCACCGGCCTGCACCCAGACCCGGTGGCCCTCCTCGATCAGCTGTCCGGCGGCCTCCGGGGTCAGGGCCACACGGTTCTCGTGATCTTTGATCTCTTTGGGTACACCGATCTCCATGTACGCTGCCCTCTCGATTGCGACGTTCGTCACGGGTTGCCGCCGCCGGCGGGCCCGTTGGCGGGCACCTAGCCGCATCCCGACATGGCATGGGGCAGGCCCGCCGCACGCGGCGCGCTTGGGCGGTGGTGGGCCGGAGTATCCCGCGCCCTGCACCTGAGTCCGGGCCCGTGCGCTTTCCCTCGCCCCTGATTTCCGGCCGTCTGCTGCGACGTTATCAGCGTTTTCTGGTGGATGTCGAGCTGGACGACGGCGAGGTGGTGACCGCGCACACTGCCAACACCGGCGCCATGCGGGACTGCTCGACGCCCGGTCTGCGGGTGTGGCTGAGTCGCTCGGAGAATCCACGGCGCAAGTATCCCCTGACCTTGGAGATCGTGGAAACTCGGGAAGGGGTGGCGGTGGGTGTGAACACCGCTCGGGCCAACGCCCTGGTGGAGGAGGCTCTGGGGGACGGCTGTATCGACAGCCTGAAGGGATACAGGCACATCCGGCGTGAAGTCCGCTACGGCGCCGAGCGCAGCCGCGTCGATCTGCTGCTGGAGCAGGGGCCGGCGCCGGACTGTTATGTGGAGGTGAAGAACGTCACCTGGGTGGATGGCTGTGGGGTGGCGCGGTTTCCGGATGCGCCCACCACCCGGGGGCTGCGGCACCTGCGCGAGCTGCAGCGCATGGTGGAGCGCGGCTTTCGTGCCGGTGTCTTTTTCTGCATCCAGCGCGACGATGCCCGGGCCATGGCACCGGCCGATGACGTGGATCCCGCCTACGCCCGGGCGATGGAGAGGGCCGTGGTTGCCGGGGTCGAAGTCTGGGCCTGTGCGGCGCAGGTGAGCCCCGAGGCCATCACGCTCCAGCGCCGCGTGCCGGTGCACCTTGCAGGGCCTGACGCGCCCTGCACAGACCGACGGCGGTCTTGGCGTCGCTGATGGTCCCGTCTCCGGCCCAGCGCACCGCCTGGTCCAGGTCGAGCCAATGGACTTCGATGTATTCGTCGGCCTGCTGGTCGCTGGCGCCGGCAGCCAGTTCCGTGGCCAGGTACAGATGGATCACCTCGGCGAACACCCCGGGCGAACTGTACAAGGTGCCCAAGGGTCGCCAGTGGCGCGCGGACAGGCCGGTCTCTTCGCGCAGCTCCCGCCGCGCGGTGGCCGCAGGAGGTTCGGCCGAATCGAGCTTGCCCGCCGGCAGTTCCCAGAGATAACCACCGGCCACGTGCCGGTATTGACGTAACAGGCAGACCCGGCCATGGGCGTCCACGGCCACCACCGCAGCGCCACCCGGATGGTGCGCGATCTGCATGGGGAAGCGGCGCCCGTCCGGCAGCCGCACCTCCTCCTCCACGATGGTCAACACTTCCCCCTGGAACAGGAGCTGGCTTCGTGTCATGGCCTCGGTCTCGAAAGACGATGTCACAGCGGCCCGAACCGCGTCGGTTTTTGCTAGCCTACCTCAAATGGGGACTGGAGCGTGGGAGACGGCGGTCGCCCCGGCGCCCGGCCGACTGGCCAGGCGGTGGGTCCTGATCCTGTGCATCGCATTGTTGGCGGTGGCAGCCGGGCTGGGGCTGGGGGAATGG
>JALVEU010000107.1 GCA_027030565.1 Gammaproteobacteria bacterium
CTCCACACCCTCGGGGTGGCGAACGGGGAGCTCCAGGACCCATTGGGGCTCACCGGCACGGCTGAGCTGCAGGCTCACGAGCTGGTGTACGGTGAGGCGGACCAGGCCGCCCTCCAGCAGACGATGGACGCTCCTGCGCTCGGGGGTCTCGTCCAGCCAGGCAGCGAGCTCGGCCAGACGCACCGCGTCCGGTCCGGGACGCAGCGGATGCCCGAGCCGCCCCTGCGGGAGCCCCGGTTCCGGGGCCGGGGCCGCGGGATCCTCGTGGCCGTCGAACGAGCGGAGCAGAGCGGTGAGCCAGCCGCGCAGATCGGATGCGCCCGGGGCCCCTCCAGGGTCTGTCCCTGCACCGGCCACTGGGAGCCCGGCGGCGGCCAGGGCGCGCCGCACCGCGTCGGCCTGGGGGCGCCGGGCGGCATCCAGCATGCTGGCAGCGAACGCTCGGGCGCGTGGCCCCGGCCAGCGGCGCTCGGCCAGGAGCAGGGCCGCGCCCAGAGCGGCCGCCAGGGGACGTTGTCGGCCGAGCATTTGGGGAAGCAGCCTGCGGACGGGGTCGACCGGGAGGGTCTGGAGCGCCTCCATGCGCAACACCACCGTGGGCTCGGTATGCTCCACGCGCAGGTGCAGGGTCTGGCCGGGGGAGAGGGACAGACCGGTTCGTGCCGTGAGCCGATGTGCGCCGATCTGCAGCAGCACCCGGCCGCCGGACAACGGCTCCAGCACCCGGGCCTCCAGCGCCTGTCCCGGTCGCCAGTGCAGAGAGGGCTTGCCCTCCGCCGGCGGGCCGAGGCGCAGTACCGAATCAACCGATGGCAGCAGGGGCGCGCTCAAACTGCGTCTCCGGGACGATGGCTCTCAGCCCTTGGATCGGCCGCCGGTGCACAATCTTGAGCCGACCCGCGCGGGCGCCAGCAATCCGACGTCTGCGATGGGGGTGTGCCCGCAGCCACGGTGTCAAACGGTCGACACCCCACCACGGCCAGGCCGCCGGTTTTCGGTCGATCATCGTGCCGGGACGGCCCACTGCCGCGCATATCGGCGTCTATCCGGCATGGCACGGATCTCGCATCCTTCCAAGGTGAGCAGACACCACAACGCAAAACGTAGGGCAACAGACCATGGAACACGTTCAGAATCCGGCCGGAACCAACGCCGCGCGTGCATTTGGGGGGGATCACGCCCAAATGCTGCGCCTGCGGCCCGAAGAACGGACCCCGGAGGCACTGCGTGACCACCTGGCCGGCGTTCTGCAAGTCACGCTGGACCTGGCCTGCCTGCTGGAGCTGTTCACCGCCGAGGTCCGCCGCCTGGTTGCGGTGGACGGTGTCGCCTACACCCACGAGGCCGAAGAGATCGATCTGCTGGAAGGCCGCGCGGGGCGCCATCAGCTCCGCTACCACCTGGACCTGGAGGGGGAAGACCTGGGGGAGATGGTTTTCTCGCGCTCCAGCCGGTTCAGCGAGGAGGAGATGGACCTGCTGGAGCGTATGCTGTTCGGAGCCGTGTATCCGGTGCGCAATGCGCTGCACTACCGTCGTGCCCAGCGTGCCGCAGTGCTCGATCCGCTCACCGGGCTCTACAACCGTGCAGCTCTGGACGCTCTGCTCGAACGCGAAGTGGCCCGGGCCCACCGCTACGGCGGTGCGCTGTCTATGCTGGTCATCGATCTCGACCACTTCAAGCAAATCAACGACACGCGCGGACATCAGGCCGGCGACCGGCTCCTGAGGGCGTTCGCCCGATTGCTGCGCACGCTCATGCGCAAGTCCGACATGGCGTTCCGTTACGGTGGAGACGAGTTCGTCGTGCTGCTCCCCAACACGGACCTGTCGGGCGCCCGTGTCCTGGCCGGGCGCATCGCCTCGGCGATGAACGGCGAGCCGCCGCTGCCCGAGATCGGGCGCATCACGGCGAGCATCGGGGCCGCTACACTGCAGGCCGCCGAGACGCCCGAGGCGCTGTTCAAACGGGCCGACCGCGCGCTCTATCGCGCCAAGGCGCAGGGGCGCAACCGGCTTTGCGCGGATAGAGGACAAGCCACCATCTGAAGTCATCGGAGCGCCGCGTCACCGGCCGGGGCTTCCGGCGCGGCCCGGTCCATGCGGACCGTCGCCCCGCTCAGTCGCCCGAGTCCGTATCGTAGAGGACGGTGCGGTTGCGACCGCCGAGCTTGGCGGCGTACACGGCCCGGTCGGCGGCCCGCACCAGATCCGCGTGCCCCTCGAAACGGCGGGGTCCGTTGTGCGTGGCCAGGCCCACCGAGAGCGTGCAGTGCACCGGCTCGCCGTTCACCAGCGCGTGCGGGGTTTCCGCCACCCGCCGGCGTACGCGTTCACAGGCGTGGATGGCCTGATCGGCCCCATAGCCCGGGATGACGACCACGAATTCCTCCCCCCCGTAGCGGCAGGGGATGTCCGTGTTGCGCACCGTATTCATGATCACATCGGCCACGGAACGCAGCACCTCGTCGCCCACTTGGTGCCCGTAGGTGTCGTTGATGCGTTTGAAGTGGTCCAGATCCAGGAAGGCGAGGCTCAGCGGCCAGCCGTGGCTGTCGGACAGGCCGAACTCCTCGGCGATGCGTTCCTCGAAATAGGCCCGGTTGTACAGGTTCGTGAGCCCGTCCAGCCGGTTTTTCATCTCCAGGGTGCGATTGCGTTCCTCCAGCGACTCGGCGCGGTCCCGATACTCGTTGGCCTGCTGGATGGCATGCAGGTTGCGCACGAGGAGCACGTCGCGGGCCTCTTCCATGATCGCGTCGGGATCGAAATCGTGCTCCACGGACAGATCGTACACACGGGTGGTCTCGGGCCAGTGTTCACAGATGGACTCGATCAGCGAGGTGAAGGCCTCCGCCTCCACTCCCAGCCGGGTCTGGGCGAGACGTGCGGCCTTGCGGATCCGCTCCTCGCGGTCGCCCTGGGAGAGGAAGATGTCGGCGATGCTGCTGGAGACCGAGACGCAACGGACTGCATCGCGTTGGGCAGGCACCATGTCTCGGGTGCCCTCTGGATCGTGACTCGCACCGACGGCGCGGCAGAGAAAGTCGGGCAGGCCCCACTTGGCCAGCAGCCAGTGCCCTACCGCGGCGTGGTCGGAGCCGAAACGCGCGCGCTCGCGCTCGGCCAGGTCGTCGTGGTCGGTGGCCTCGCCAAACAGCTCGCCGTAGTCGGCGAAGGCGCGGTCCAGGGCCAGCATGCCGATGTCCTGGAGAAGTCCGATGAGGAAGACGTCGTCACTGTGGTCCAGCTCGAGGTGTTCCGCCAGGGCGCGTGAGACCATCGCTGCGAGCACCGCTCGGCGCCAGAACAAGGGATAGTCGAGACTGTCCTGCTCGCCCTTCTTGATGCCGGCGACGAGGCTGAAACCCAGGGCCAGGCTCAGGGTGGCGTGCAGTCCCAGCACCATGAGTGCCTGGCGCAGGTTGGTGATCTCGCGGTTGCGGGCGTAGAGCGGTGAATTGGCCGCCCGCAGGATGCGGGTGGCCAGTGCCGGATCCTTGCAGATCAGATCGGCGACCTCCGCCAGCCCGGCCTCGGGATCCTGGGCGAGCTGCACCACCTGGATGGCGATTCCAGGGGGGCTCGGCAGTGTGCGGCAGCGGTTGAGGGCTTCGACCAGCGCTTCGGAATCCGTTTCGTTGAGAACCGTCACGGCCATGTGCGTTTGGTGTTGTTGTGGTCTCCGGTGCCTCGCAGTATGCATGGGTCCTTGCAGACCGGACAACGGCCCAGCGTCGGAAATCCGGCGGGCGGCAGCAATCCGGGGGCTGACCGTGCACCGAGCGCTGCAGGGTGCTCGCGCCGGCAATGGATCGGCAAGTTCCGGTCCTTCGGGCGGCAAGCCGCTGCCGCCGGATCGAGTCCAGGGAGGGATCGGCAGGGGCGGGACCGGCCCGGACGGGCGGTCATCCAGCATTGGCATCGTGCTTGCTAGTTCTGATGGCAAACAGACGCCTTCGCGACCATGACCGTACGAGGAGCAACGACCATGAGCATCGATGTCCAGCCGCACAGGGATCTGA
>JALVEU010000108.1 GCA_027030565.1 Gammaproteobacteria bacterium
CGAACGCGGCCCCATGCCCTGGACGCCCTGGATCACCCCCGGCAACACCAGCGTGTACGCCCAGTACACCATCCAGGTCCCCAACCGGCAGCCCGTCATTGACGCCCTCGCCGAACACGGCATCCCCACCGCCGTCCACTACCCCGCCACCATGGCCCGGCAACCGGCCATCAGCGCCCAAACCCCGGCGGACACAATGCCCAACGCCGACGCGGCCGCTGGGCGGGTCGTCAGTTTGCCGATGCATCCCTACCTTGCTGCTGAAGAAGCCGAGCGCATTGCCGCTGCCGTAGTGCAGGCCGTGGCTGGCTGACGGACCTTCGACCCGGCGCAAGTTCTCAGTTAGCTCGGGTCTGTTCCTTATGGTGGATGGTGAGAGCGATTGCGAAATAGGCCATTGCCCAGGCGATCAGCAACGTCCACTGCAGGACAACATTGCTTTGGGCCCCCCAGATTGCGCTGACCAGCAAGGCCAGCATCAGCGCGTAGGCGGCCAGGACGGTGCGGCGGTGACTCCACCCCAGACGCACCAGGCGCTGATAATAATGGCTGCAGTGGGCCTCCCATATGCGTTCGCCGCGCCATAGCCTGCGTATCAGGGTGACGGTGGCATCGACCAGGAAGGGAGAGAAGATCAGCAGGGGCACCCACAGCGCGAAGATCCCGAGCCGCAGACCCCACAGAATGGACACGGCCGCGAGATAGCCGAGAAACGGGGCACCGGCATCGCCCAGAAAGATTCGGGCTGGGGGGAAATTGTGGATGAGGAATCCCGCCGCCGCTGCGGCGATGGCGGCGTTGAAGGCGGCGTATCCGGGATGTTGCGTCCACAGCCCCAGTAGTGCGAGACCGCCGAATCCAAACAGGGCCATGCCACCCGCGAAACCGTCCATGCCGTCCATGAAGTTGTACAGATTGATGAACCAGATAACGAACAACATGGTGAGGGGCACGGCCAGATAGGCCGAGAGGGGGAGCGTCGCACCCGGCAGAGACAGGGGCGACAGACGCAGTCCGGCCCAAACGGCCAGCAAGGCACACAGCACGTGCACCGCCATGCGGGTGGAAACGCCCAGTCCGCGCCGGTCATCCAGCAGGCCAGTGATCACCAGCAACGCCGCCCCCACGCCCGGGCCCAGCCATATCGGATCGATATCATCACGGGCGACGGCCAGAAAGGCGAAGCTGCTGCCGGCGGCCACCCCCAGGCCGCCCGACCGGGGAATGGGAGACGAGTGCAGCGAGCGGCTGTTGGGACGGTCGAGAACGTGTAGCCAAGAGTCGGGAGACCGGGCACGGCGCGTGATCCACCAGGCCACTACGAAAGCGAGGGCAGGAAGGACAAGCAGACTGGCCATGCAACAAGGTGGAGGTGTGGGGCTGGCGGGGGAGCATAGGGCCTGTGGGGCAGCCACGCAATGGATCGTTGCCCACTATCTCACATCGGGCAGCAGGTCCTGTCGCCTTGGCCAAAAGGGGCGCGGCTGATGGCCGAAGTCGCGCCGAGCCTCGCTGTCGTCGTAGATGAGATCGACGGCCATGCGGTCGACCATTTCCGGCGTGAGATGTCGCCAGCCGGGCCGGCAGCGGGCCAGCCGAATGGCCGGCCTGGCGAGGGCCGCTGGTATGGGAAGAAAGCGTTCATTTTTGCCCAGCGCCTTGAAGATCCGGCCCACCATCATGCGATAGGAGAGCTGGTCTCCCCCCATAAGATCATATGCGCGATTGCTGGCTGGCCCGCGCTGCAGGCAGCGAATGACGGTCTGAGCCAGGTCGTCTGCATGGACCGGACTCCGTAGACCGCTAGCCGTTCCCAACAAGGGAAAGAACCCCCGCTGCTGGATAAAGCGAGCGATGAACGACACGTTCTGGTCTCTTCCCGCACCATAGATCATGGTAGGTCTGAAAATGTCCCATCCCATGCCATGGCGTTCGCCATGTGCTTGCAGCGCCAGTTCACCAGATCGCAGACGTTCCGCCAGCGCCCTCTCTGTTGCGCTGGTCGAGGTGGCCTTGGAATGTATGCTGGTGGAGCTGAAAGCGAGGAGACGGGCGGGTGGGGAGGGAAGTCTCTCGAGCCAGGGGGTGAGCGCCCAGATGGGTACAAGAGAGATGACAGTGCTGCCGGGCCCGAGCAAAGACGAGTCGCTGGAAACCGTGATATCGCATTGCACCCATTCGATGCCGGGGAGTGGAGCGTGCCTGGCGCGGCTTACCGCACGGACCCGATACCCCTCACCGCTCAGTCGCGGCAGCAGGAAGTGACCGATTAGGCTGGTTGCACCAAGGACTACGACCTCCCTCATGGCATCCTGTCACGCAAGTACCACCAGGGCGCCATGAGAAGAAAACGGGTCCAAATGCCACCTGTGATCAGGGCTGACACCCAGATGGGATGATTTTGCCGCTGGAACTTCCGGTAGTAGCGAGCCATGCCACGATGTTTGTGCCACTCCACTCGAACGCGCCGGCCCCGGCTGCAGGCCCCCCTCGCATGCGTGATCACGGCATCCGGGACAAACATGACCTTCCATCCCGCCAGCCAGAAACGTTTGCACCAGTCGAGATCCTCGCAGTGGAGAAAATAGTTCTCGTCGAAAGGACCAACTGCCTCCAGCGCGGTGCGCCTGACGAGCATGCATGACCCAGAAATGGCATCCACTTCTATCGGCTTGCTTGGCAGTGCCCTGTCCACATGATTGATGCCGCGGCGCGCCAGCCCGAGCATCGTTTTCAGTGCAGGGAAAGGACGTGGCTCGTCACGCCGACAGCCACGCTGCTCTGTCCCGTCGGGGTTGGTTATCAGTGGGCCACACATGCCCACATCGGGATGGGACATCATAAATTCGAGCATGGCAGCGAGCGAGCCGACAGAGACGATCGTGTCCGGGTTGAGAAACAGCAGGAACGGGTCGTCACCCGCTTTTGCCATTCCCCTGTTATTGGCGCAGGAAAAGCCCAGATTCTTTCTGTTGCGTATGATGTGAATGCGGCTGTCACCGGGAAGACCGGAAAGGCTGTCATCAGACGACCCGTTGTCGACGACCACAATGCGGGTGACGTTATCGCACTCCACCAGCGACCGCAGGCATTGTGCCAGGTGGGGGCCGCTATTGAAGTTGACGATGATGGCCGAGAAGCGGCCTTGCGGTTCGCTGGGCTGCTCACAGCCTACTGATCCCATATGCGTCCAAGCTCAGATAATGGTCGGAGGAATATGACGGCCATTTCGGCACATGGCTAGGCCGTCCCGAACAGCACGACCGAAAAATGCCAGCGATGAAGACCTCATGGGGCGTTGCGACGAGAGCCAGATGGCCATTCCCTGGATCAGGGCGGAAAGCCTGCCCAGCGCGGGCCAGGCACAGTGACGACTGGCTACGACGATCCGGTTGCGGATATTGTAATAGTGCCGCAAGCCGAAGGGGTTGCGTCTCATCCGCGCCTCCGGCTTCCTGAAGTGATCAATCCTGCTGTCGGGTACAAGCAGTATCCGTTGACCAGCGCGACGGATGCGCAGGGAATATTCCGTATCATCATAGGCGATAAAGAAACTTGCATCCGGGGCGCCTATCGCCGCTACCGTCGCCGCTCGCGCGAGAAATCCAACGAAAGAGCCGGTCTCGATGTCGCAGGCCGGGGTGGAATAGCATTGAGCGGGGATGGGTTTCTCCATCGCCAGCCAACGGTTATAGGAGCGGCGATGGACCAGCGCCAGCTTTTCCTGTTCGTATACGGCCGAACAAAGGGCGCCCACCCGCGGGTCTTCATGGAATCCCGGTGCAAGTAATCTCTCCAGTGCGTCCGTGGCAGGTACGGCATCGTCGTCCATGATCCAGATCCAATCCGGGAAGAGAGTGAGTGCCTCCTGCAAAGCGCGCGCAAACCCGGCCGCTCCTCCCAGATTCTCTTCGCTACGAATGACGATGACATCTTCTTCTTCGAGAATCGAAGCGGCTGGCACCTCGCTGGCATTGTCCAGCACCAGTATG
>JALVEU010000109.1 GCA_027030565.1 Gammaproteobacteria bacterium
GATCTCCACGCCCCGCGTGATCACCTCCAACCAGACCCAGGCCCGCATCGAGCGGGGCACCGAGATCCCCTATCAGCAGGCCACCTCCAGCGGGGCGACCGCCGTCCAGTTCAAGAAGGCCGTGCTTAGCCTGGAGGTCACGCCGACCATCACTCCGGACGACCGGATCTTCATGGACATCGAGGTGAGCAAGGATGACGTGGGCGACGTGTTCAACGGCGTGCCCAGCGTCAACACCCGGGCCATCCAGACCCAGGTACTGGTACAGAACGGACAGACCGTGGTCCTCGGGGGGATCTATGACACCGAGAAGGTGAACTCCACCGACAGCGTACCCTATCTCGGCGAGGTGCCCCTGCTCGGACGCCTGTTCCGCCGAGACCTCAACAAGTTGAACAAGTCCGAACTGCTCATCTTCATCACCCCGCGCCTCATCGACGAGACGCTGTCCCTGAAGCCCTGAAGGTCGGCCCCCGGACCCGCTCCCTCCTGCCGCGGGTCCGGGGCAGTCCGGCTCCCGCTGGAGGCGCCCCTCCCCGGGGATTCAGCACATCACCGCGTTGCGGCTGTATCGGGACAGGGGCAGGACCCTGGATCGCCCCTCGACCAACCGGTCCACCTCGCGCACGCCGTAGTCCAGGCTGAGCCGAAACGCGAAGGCCTCGAAGAAACGCTTGAAGAGCACTGCCCCGCGGGTGCCTACGGCATGGAGCGTGTCGGCACGCTCGTCGTAGTCCAGCACGATGGTCGCAAGCGGTTCCGGAGCAGGACCGCCGAGTACGCGGGCACCGGAACGCGCATCGTACACGCTCTGCTCTGAGCAGCAGTAGATCACCTGAGAACGTGTAGTGGGTCGCTCGTCCGCGCCCCGGAACCGGGTCTCGCCGTCCCGATAGGTGATGAAGCTCACCGCCGGGTCGGGATGCGTCATGCGATGGGTGCAGATGGCCGAGTACGCCACCACCGAACGGCGCGGGCCCACGCCACCACGCCATACGTACCGCTCCCCATCGCGTGTCTCCAGGGCCACGGCCTCCACGGCGGCCTCCCCGAGATCGATGAGAAAACAGGGTGTCGTGACATAGGGATAGTGGAAGACGTAGGTTTCGCCCACGCGCAGTCCGGAGGTTTTCAACGGTCGCCCGTCGGCATCCACCAGCAATACGGAGGGGTAGGCGGTTCGGGCCTCATCCGCCGTCGCGAGGAGGGCACGGCGCGCCGCGAACGTCGCGAACAGGGCGAGACAACCCTGACCGAACCGGCGACGCGCGCGTTTCACTGCTGCATCCCCACCATCCCCGGCAGGCCCGGGAATTCGGACTCAGACGGTGGACGGCCGCCCAGGCTCCGGGGTGCCGGCCCCTCCACCTTGGGGGCCGCGGATGGCCTCTTGCGTGGCCGTGCCTTGCTTGACCTGCTCGTACCACAGGTCGTGGTGCTGTCTGGCCCAGTTCTCGTCCACCTCGCCGCTCACCATGCCTTCCAGGGCGCCTTCCACCCCCCACAGACCTAGATAGATGTGACCGAGCATGATCGTGATCCACAGCAGCGCGGCCGCATCGTGGAGGAGCTGCGAGAGCTGATAGGTCGCGCGGGGCTGGGGCACGTTGGGGAAGTCGAGCACGAAACCGGTGGCCACCACCACGATGCCCAGCACCAGCATGGAGCCATAAGTGAAGATCTTCTCGCCGGGATTCATGAAACCGCAATGGGGGTGCCTTCCCCTGCCGAGGAGCCCGCCGCCCGCCTTGATCCACTGCCAGTCGGTCTTCTCCGGCAGATTGAAGCGCAGCCAAAGCACCAGGATCAGGACCACGCCGATGGCGAAGGCCGGCCCCAGATAGTTGTGCACCAGCTTGGCGAACGCCGCATATGCGGCAAAGGCGTCGAGCCCCAGCCAGGGGATCAACACCGCCCGGCCGTAGAGCAGGCTCAGGCCCGTGATGGCCAACACGATGAACAGGATGGCCGTGTACCAATGCAGGGTCCGATTGAACAGCGACCAGCGCGGAATCGTCCGGCCCGAACGCCCACCCTCGATCCGCACCCGGCCATGCAGGATCGAGTAGAGCAGGAGCAGCACCACCATCGAGCCCATGGCCACGGCGCCGAAGCCGGCCACCGGGCCGTTACGCAGCAGCCGCCAGTCCTCTCCGCGGCTGTCGATGAGCACGTTGGCCTGCGGGCCCCGCACGGTGCTGAAGCCGGCCGCGCCCTGACGCACCGCACGCCAGAACTCGGCCCGGGGGTTGGCGTGCTCCGCATCCTGGGCCGCCACCCAGGTCACGGCCGTGGGCAGCGCCACCGAGACCGTCAGAATCATCAGGACGCCCCACAGAAACGCCCTGCGGCGCCGGCGCAACTTCATGGGCGGATGATTGTCCATCTTGCGTTGCCTCCTCCCGTGGATCAGCGGTCGCGATAGCCACGCGCCGCACGATGGCGCAGGCGATGTTCCAGACCCTGGGGGCGACTGCGCTCCTGGCGCAACTCCTGGGCCGACTGCACCCAGGGTTCCTGGATTCCCACCTGGCAACCCCCGAGCAAAACGGCCGCGATCAGCGCCACAAGGGCGAGCCCACCACCGGCCACTGCGCTCACCGATCCACCTGCACCAGATTGAATCGCTCGATCAGGCGCTGCTTCTGCTCGGGCCGCGCGTGCTTCTCCAGCAGCGGATCACGCGCACCCTTGTACTTGCCGGGCTCGTGAACCATCACTTCGGGTTTCTCGTAGCAGCCCGCCAGCCACCCGGCGGGGCCCATCACCATTGCTGCCTTCAGCCAGTCTCTGCGTTTCATCGGCTCGACCTCCTCAGCCCTTGTCCCCATAGGCCCGCTGCCATCCCCAGGTCTGGGGGCGGCCTCCACGCTTGAGCACCCGCTGGCGGTAGATGTCGGCCACCACGTCGCCATCACCCGCCAGCAGGGCCTTGGTGGCGCACATCTCGGCGCACAGTGGCAGCTTGCCCTCGGCGATACGGTTGGCCCCGTACTTCTCGAACTCCACCTGGGAGTTGTCCGGTTCAGGCCCGCCGGCGCAGAAGGTGCACTTGTCCATCTTGCCGCGTCCCCCAAAGGCCGCCTGCTGCGGATACTGGGGGGCCCCGAAGGGGCAGGCGTAGAAGCAATAGCCGCAGCCGATGCACAGGTCCTTGTCGTGCAGCACGATGCCGTCGTCGGTGGTGTAGAAACAGTCCACGGGACAGACCGCCGCACAGGGCGCATCGGTGCAATGCATGCATGCCACCGAGATGGACTTCTCGCCCGGCTCGCCGTCGCCCAGCACCACCACGCGCCGCCGGTTGACCCCCCAGGGAACATGGTTCTCGTTCTTGCAGGCCACCACGCAGCCGTTGCACTCGATGCAGCGCTCGGCATCACAAAGGAATTTCATTCTGGCCATGACTCAAGCTCCTCTTCAGGCGGCCCGGATGCGACACAGGGTGACCTTGGTCTCCTGCATCTGCGTCACCGAGTCGTAGCCGTAGGTGAAGGCCGTGTTGCAGGCCTCGCCGCGCACGATGGGGGCCGTGCCCTTGGGGTACCGCTCCAACAGGTCTTCGCCCTGGAACCAGCCACCGAAGTGGAAGGGCGTGAAGACCACTCCGGGCGCCACACGCCGCGTGATCATGGCCATCACCTTGATGCGGGCCCCTTCGGGGCTCTCGATCCAGATCATCTGGCCGTCCTTGATCCCCGCATCGTTGGCGTCCTTGGGGTTGATCTCGGCGAACATGTCCTGCTGCAGCTCGGCCAGCCAGGGATTGGAGCGCTGCTCCTCGCCACCGCCTTCGTACTCCACCAAGCGTCCGCTGGTGAAGATGAGCGGAAACTCCTTGGAATAGTCCTGAGCCTGGATGGAGGCATAGCGCGTGGGAAGGCGATAGAAGCGCTTGCGGTCCTCGTAGGTGGGGTAGTCGGCCACCAGGTCACGCCGCGGCGTGTACAAGGGCTCGCGATGCACGGGTACCGGATCCGGGA
>JALVEU010000110.1 GCA_027030565.1 Gammaproteobacteria bacterium
CAGCTCGTAGCTCCCCCAGATGGCGGCGCAGACTGCCAGCACGGGGGCAGCGGTGGCCTTCATGGAGACGCCCAGCCCGGCGATCACATTGGTACCGTGTCCGGTGGTGGAGGCCTGGGCGATGTGACGCACCGGCGCGAACTCCGTGGCAGTGTAGTACTCGGTGATGAGCACCATGGCGCCGGTGAGCGCCAGACCGATCAGCGCGGCGCCGTACAGGGCGCCTGGGCTGTAGGCGCCGTTGCCCCCCATCATCCAGTCGGTCACGAACCAGAAGCCGATGGCTGCCAAGATCCCGGAGACGATGAGTCCCCGATAGAGGGCATTCATGATCTTGCGGCCCTCCTTGGCCTTGACGAAGAAGGTGCCGATGATGGAGGCGATGATGGAGACGCCGCCGAGTGCGAGCGGATAGAGGATGGCCGCGTCACCGGCATCCTTGAACGTCAGGCCGCCGAGCAGCATGGTGGCCACCACGGTCACGGCATAGGTCTCGAACAGGTCGGCCGCCATGCCGGCGCAGTCGCCCACGTTGTCGCCCACGTTGTCGGCGATGACCGCCGGATTGCGGGGGTCGTCCTCGGGAATCCCGGCCTCGACCTTGCCCACCAGGTCGGCGCCGACGTCGGCTCCCTTGGTGAAGATCCCGCCTCCCAGTCGGGCGAAGATGGAGATGAGCGAGCCGCCGAAGGCCAGCCCCACCAGGGCGTGCAGCGGATCGGGCGCCCCCACGGCCCGCAGGATGGCGTAGTAGCCGGCCACCCCCAGCAGCCCTAGGCCCACCACAAGCAGGCCGGTGATGGCTCCGCCGCGGAAGGCCACTTGCATGGCCGCATTGAGGCCCTGCTTGGCGGCCTCGGCGGTGCGCACGTTGGCCCGTACCGAGATGTTCATGCCGATGTAGCCGGTGAGCCCGGAGAACACCGCACCGATGGCAAAGCCGATGGCCGTGTACCAGTCGATGAACAGTCCGATGAGCACGAACAGTACTACACCCGCGATGGCGATGGTGGTGTACTGTCGGTTCAGGTAGGCGACGGCACCCTCCTGGATCGCCGCGGCGATCTCGCGCATGCGCTCGCTGCCGGTCGGCAGCTTCAGGATCCACTGCATGGAGTAGATCCCGTAGGCGATGGCGGCTGCACCGCACAAGATGGCAAAGATCAACGGAGTCGACATGGATCGCAATCCCCCAAAGTCGGTTTCAGACGAAAAAATCCGGAGCTTCTCAGGGTATGGAAAGGGATTGCGAGGGTCTCTAACCCCAAAGAGGGGCCGAATACCACAAACGGGATAAGGGTATGCACCCGGATCCGGTCGTGTTGCGGGGAGCGGGTTATACTAGCCACCTGTGCGAAGCGGCCGTGGATCTCTGTAGTCAGTTGAATCGTCGGAAGATTTTCTGGGCCGTCGTAGGGATCGCGCTACTCGTGGCGGCGCCCCGGATGCGGGCCGCGGAGGGCGTTTTGGTGGCGGCCGCGGCGAGCCTGCGCCCGGTCTTGCCCGAGATCATGGAAAGTTTCGAAGCCACTCATCCCGGCCGCGTGC
The DNA here is from genome assembly GCA_027030565.1 of Gammaproteobacteria bacterium. Classification (GTDB taxonomy): domain Bacteria; phylum Pseudomonadota; class Gammaproteobacteria; order JAJDOJ01; family JAJDOJ01; genus JALVEU01. The sequence goes on from JALVEU010000110.1 coordinate 1,549, forward strand.
AGGCCGCCTTCGGAGCCTCGGGCAGCCTGTACCGCCAGATCCTGCGAGGTGCCCCCTTCCAGGTCTTCCTGGCCGCCGACCCCGAATACACGGCGCGCCTCGTGGGGCAGGGGCGTACCCAGGGGCCCTCGCGGATCTACGCCCTGGGGCGCGTGGTGCTCTATGCCCGCCAGGGGTCGCCCCTGGATCCCGAAGCGGGCTGCGTTGGATTGCGGCGCCAGCTCGAGGCGGGCGAGCTGCGCCGGTTCGCCATCCCCAATCCGGAGCACGCCCCGTATGGGCGGGCCGCCCGTGAGGTGCTCGTGCATTGCGGGCTCTGGGGGCGCCTGCAGCCGCTGCTGGTGATCGGCGAGAACGCGGCGCAGGCAGCGAGCTTCGCGAACCAGCCGGGGGTCCAGGGGGGGATCCTGCCCTTGTCCCTGGCGCAGACCCCGCAGCTCGCCTCCCGTGGCCGCCACTGGCGCATACCGGCCCGGTGGCATACGCCGCTGCGTCACGAGATGGTCTTGATGAAGGGCGCCAGCGAGACGGCTCGCGCCTTCTTTCGCCACATGCAGTCGGGCACCGTTCGCGAAGCGCTCGAACGGGCGGGCTTCGCCGTGCCGGCGTCCTGAAGCGCCGGCCCATGGACTGGGAAGCCTTTCGGGTCTCCATCGCCCTGGGTCTGTGGACGCTGGCGCTGTTGGTGCCGCCGGCGGTGGTGCTCAGCCGCTGGCTCGCCTGGCGGCGTTTTCCGGGCCGGACCCTGGTGGAGGCGGCCGTGGCCGCCCCACTGGTTCTGCCCCCCACCGTGCTGGGCTTCTATCTGCTGGAGGGGCTCGGGGCAGGGAGCACCGTGGGGCGTGTGTACCACGCACTCACCGGCGGAGAGCTGGTGTTCAGCTTCGATGGTCTGGTGTTCGCCTCGGTGCTGTTCAATCTGCCGTTCGCGGTACAGCCCATGCAGCGGGCCTTCGAAGCGGTCCCCCGGGGTGTGCGTGAGGCCGCCGTGACCTGCGGGTTGTCGCCCTGGCGCGCTTTCTGGCGCATCGAGCTGCCCCTGGCCTGGCCGGGCCTGCTCTCCGCCGTGGTACTGGTGTTCGCGCATACGCTGGGCGAGTTCGGCGTGGTGCTCATGGTCGGCGGCAACATCCCGAGCGAGACGCGCACCCTGTCCATCGCCATCTACGACCGTGTCCAGGCCTTCGACGAGCCGGCGGCCGCCCGCATGTCTTTGTTCCTGCTCGTGGTCTCGGTGGTGGCGATCGCTGCGACCATCCGCCTGGGCCGCACCCGGTCCCCGCGCCGGGTCGCTGCGCGGGAGGCCGCCCCGTGAGTTCCGGGGGGCTGGAGGTACGGCTGCAGCAGGCCCGCCCCATCCCACTGGAGGTGGACTTCGTCTGCGCGCCGGGGGAGGTCCTCGCGCTGGTGGGGCCCTCGGGCAGTGGCAAGACGAGCATCCTGCGCGCCATCGCCGGGCTGATGCCCCAGGCGCATGGACACGTGGCCTGTAGCGGGGTGTTGTGGATGGACCCGGCTCTGAACCGGCCCGTACCGGCCCGCGCGCGGCGCGTGGGGATGGTGTTCCAGGACTACGCGCTCTTTCCGCACCTGACGGCGCTGGACAACGTGGCCGAGGCGCTGACGCATCTGCCACGCGGCGAGCGCCGTGTCCGGGCGGCGGCGTGGCTCGAGCGCGTGCACCTCAAGGGCCTGGAGCGACGCCGTCCGGCCCAGATGTCCGGCGGCCAGCGTCAGCGCGTGGCCTTGGCCCGCGCCCTGGCGCGGGAGCCCGCAGTGCTGCTCCTGGACGAGCCCTTCTCCGCCGTGGACCGCGCCACCCGCGAGCGCCTGTATCTGGAGCTGGCCGAGTTGCGCCGGGAACTCGCCATGCCGGTGCTCTTGGTCACCCACGACATGGGAGAGGCCGCCCTGCTGGCCGACCGCATGTACATCGTCCACGAAGGGCGCGGGTTGCAGAGCGGCACTCCGGAGCAACTGTTGCTACGGCCCGACTCGGCCTTGGTGGCCCGCCTCGTGGGCCACCGCAATCTCCATCCGGGACGGATCCTGGGGCCAGCTGCCCGGGAGGGGCGGGTGATGGTGGACTGGGCGGGGATTCCCTTGGAGGTGGCGGCAACGCGGCCCCCCGCCCCCGGCCGGTGGGTGGACTGGCTGATCCCCGAGGGCGTGGTCCAGCTCATGCGCCGCCACGGGACGCCCCGTCGGCGCTGGGAGAATGTCCTGCCGGGCCGCGTGATCGAGGCCGTGGCGTTGGGGGACACGGTCACCGCCTGCATCCTCGTGCACGACGACCCGAAACGCCGGATACGCATGCGGCTGGGCCTGCACGCGGCCCGGCGCAACCGCCTGGAAACCGGCGCGCAGGTGGAGATCTCGCTCCCGGCCGAAGCGATCCATCTCATGCCCCGCCGCTGACCGCGGCGCCCT
>JALVEU010000111.1 GCA_027030565.1 Gammaproteobacteria bacterium
GACGAATGCTGCGGCGCAGCTGTTCCAGGCGGTCGGATGCCGAGTGTGCAGGCGGGGCGTCGTCCATGGCTCCGTTACTCGTATTGCTCACGGTACTTGCGCACGATGTGCAGGGCGACGATGTTCAGGACCAGGGTGACCACGAACAGCACCAGTCCCAGGGCGAAGGCCGCCAGGGTCTTGGGGCTGTCGAACTCCTGGTCGCCGGTGAGCAGGGTGACGATCTGTACGGTGACGGTGGTCACGGCCTCCAGGGGGTTGGCGGTGAGATTGGCGGTGAGTCCGGCGGCCATCACCACGATCATGGTCTCGCCGATGGCCCGGGAGACCGCCAGCAGGATGCCGGCCACGATCCCGGGCAGGGCGGCGGCGATCACCACCCGCTTGATGGTCTCGGAAGGGGTCGCCCCCAAGGCCAGGGACCCGTCGCGCATGCTGCGCGGCACCGCGGTCATCACGTCGTCGGCCAGGGAAGAGACGAACGGAATGATCATGATGCCCATGACCAGCCCGGCGGCCAAGGCGCTCTCGGAAGAGACGTCGAGTCCCACCGCCTCGCCGGCCCGGCGCACCAGGGGGGCCACCGTCAGCGCGGCGAAGAAGCCGTAGACCACGGTGGGGATACCGGCCAGGATCTCCAGCGCGGGCTTGGCCACGGCACGCACGCGTGAAGAGGCGTACTCGGACAGGTAGATGGCCGAATACAGGCCCACCGGAATGGCCACCGCCATGGCGATGGCGGAGATGAGGAAGGTGCCGGCAAACAGCGGTACGCTGCCGAACGCCCCCGAGGAGCCCACCTGGTCGGCCCGCAACGCGGTCTGCGGGCTCCACTGGAGTCCGAAGAGGAATTGGGTGATGGATACCTTGTCGAAGAAGCGCAGGGACTCGAACAGCAGCGAGAGAACGATCCCGATGGTGGTCAGGATGGCCATGGAGGCCGAGAGCACCAGGAACACGTGTGCCACCTGTTCCACGCGATGCCGGGCGGGCAGCTGCCGGGAGATGCGCCGCACACCCCATGCCGCGCCGGCCGTCGAGAGGCTCAGCACCACCACCGCCAGGGCCATGCGGCTCACCGCCCGCAGGCGCAGATAGGCCTGAACCTGGGCGCGTAGCTGGGGGTCGAGATCGGCGGGCGTCTCGCCCTCGCGCGCTGCAGTGAGGATGCGGTTCACGTAGAGCTCGCGCTCCCCCTCGGAGAGGTGGTGAGCCTCGGCGGGCAGCTCGGAGAGGATGATCTGCTTGATCAGGACCGGCTCCAAGGCGATCCACGCCGCGAACACGATGCCGGCGGGCAGCGCCGCCCAGAGCAGGGCATAGGTGCCATAGTGGCCGGGCAGCGCCAGGGTGCGCTGATGCAGGTCCGCCCTGCGGGCGAAGCGCCGGGCCCGCCGGTAGGCCAGGCCATAGGCGGCTGCCGCGATGGTCAGCAGCAGAATGGTGAGCTGAGTCGTCGACATGGGCGTCATCCAGGAGCCTGTCCGAATCGCAACCGAACTTCGGACAGGTGCACCGACCGTCAGGCGTCCGTCTTGCCCCGGACCTGCCCGGGATGGTCGGGGTCACCCCGTCCTTCGGGCGACCCAGAGGGTGACACGAAACGGGGGACTCCGCCAAGCCTCAGGGATGCCGATCCCCCATGCGGTGTCGGCCCGCCTGCGGGATCGGCGCCCTCCACTGCGGGCAGTCCGGTTCAGGGCAGGGCCATGGGGACCAGCCCCGTGGCGATCCGTCGGTACTTGGCCCGTTCCTCCTCCGGCATGGGAATCAGCCCGTGATCGGCGAGATAGCCGTCGTCGCCCCAGGCCCTTTCGCTGGTGTACTCGTCGAGGAATTCCGGGATACCCGGGATCTTGCCCACATGTGCCTTCTTCACGTAGATGAACAGCGGGCGGGAGACCGGATAGCTGCCATCGGCGATGGTCTCGAACTCCGGCGGCACGCCGTCGATCTTCGCGCCGCGGATCTTGTCGCCGTTCTCCTCCAGAAAGCTGTAGCCGAAGATACCGAACGCCCTGGGATTCGCCTCCAGTTTCTGCACGATGAGGTTGTCGTTCTCGCCGGCCTCCACGAAGGCGCCGTCCTCCCGAATGGCATGACAGACCTTCTTGTATCGATCCTTGTCGGTCTGCTTCAACGCCGCAATCCAGGGAAAGGCCTTGCAGCCGCCTTCCATGGCCAGCTCCACGAACGCATCGCGCGTGCCCGAGGTGGGCGGCGGACCGTAGACCTCGATCTTCTCGTCGGGCAGGGCGGGATCGACCTCCTTCCAGGTCTTGTACGGGTTCGGGACCAGACGCTCGCCGCCCTGGGGGTCCGGGACCTCCTTGGCCAGCGCCAGCCAGATCTGCCGTAATGTGAAATCGGCATGGGGGGCCCGCCTGGACTGGGCGAGCACGATGCCGTCGTAACCGATCTTGATCTCCACGATCTCCCTGACGCCGTTGGAGACGCAGTTTTCGATCTCGGAGGGTTTGATGGCCCGCGAGGCATCGTTGATGTCCGTGAAGCGCGTCCCGATCCCCGCGCAGAAGATCTTGAAGCCGCCGCCGGTGCCGGTGGATTCCACCTTGGGTGTGGGGTACCGGGTCCGGCGCCCGAACTCCTCGGCCACCAGCGTGGTGAAGGGGTAGACCGTGGAGGAACCGGCGATGCTGATGTAGTCCCGAGCCGCGTGGACCGGGCTGCTCACGCCGGCGGCCAGCGCCAGGGCCGCGCCTGCCATAAGGGTCGTATATGCGGACTTCATCCAAGGATCTCCTTGTGTTGATGCGGGCGGTCGAACCTGTGGACCCGGGCGGTTATACCAGCGAATTGTTACCATTCGATGACATCAAAACGTCATAATCATCGGTTAGCCTTCGTGGTGAAGGCGATGCGGCGGCCGGAACCGGCCCCCGCTGGACCCGCTCACCACCGGGAGACCCCACCATGGAACACCTGGACCGTAGCTACATCACCAAACACACCTCCCGCCGTTTCAACGAGGAGCTCGAGGACATCCGCGCCAAGGTGCTGCGCATGGGCGGTCTGGTGGAGCGTCAGCTGGGCGACGCGCTGGACGCCCTGTTCGAGTGTGACGCCGCGTTGGGTGAGAAGGTGGCTGCGCGGGACTATCAGGTCAACGCCATGGAGGTGGAGATCGACGAGGAGTGCAGCGAGATCATCGCGCGGCGCCAGCCCGCCGCCGTGGACCTGCGCTTCCTGCTCATGGCGATCAAGACCATCACCGACTTGGAACGCGTGGGAGACGAGGCCGAGCGCATCGGGCGCATCGTGCGTGACTGGGACCCGGGGCATGCCTGCAATCGGCGTCAGATGACCGACGTACGCCACCTGGCCGACCTGGTGCGTACCAATCTGCGCCGGGCGCTGGACGCCTATGCCCGCATCGACGTCAAGGAGGCGCTGGACACCATCCAGCAGGACCAGTACGTGGACGATGCCTATGAGGCGGCCCTGCGGCATCTGATGACCTTCATGATGGAGGACCCGCGCCGGCTCAAGAGCGTGTTCGACCTGGTCTGGTGTGCACGCTCCCTGGAGCGCATCGGCGATCACGCCAAGAACATCTGCGAGTACGTGGTCTACATGGTGGAGGGGCGGGACATCCGCCACGTGGAGCCCGAGCACATCGAGGCGCTGGAGCAGGAGCTCCTGGGCCAGGGCGAGCGCAGCGACCAGTGAGGCGGTGTCAGCCCGCCCGACCCGGCGACCGCGCGTGCCGGCCCAGTCCATCAGCACGGCGCCCCGCGGGGATGGGGCGCCGTAGCTTCACGCCGGCTCGATGAGGATCTCCACGCGCCGGTTCTGGGCGCGGCCCTCGGGCGTGGCGTTGGAGGCGATGGGGTCGTTCTCGCCCCGGCCGATGACGGTGATACGCGTGGCGGGGACACCGTCACGGATCAGCACGTCGGCCACGGCCTGGGCGCGCTGCTGGGAGAGCAGCTGGTTGTAGCGCGCACTGCC
>JALVEU010000112.1 GCA_027030565.1 Gammaproteobacteria bacterium
CAGCGGCCGGGGCCCCATGACCGAGGGATTGGCCCGACGGCTGGAACGGCTCTTTCCCCAGATCGCCGAGGCGCCGGCGGCGTTTCGCGAGGAGCTGATGTGCGCGGCCGCCCTGCAGCGTGCACCTGCCGGTTTCGAGGTGTGCGGGGAGGGGCAGGCTTGCACCGCGCTGGCCATGCTGTTGGCCGGTGAGGTACGGGTCTCGAAGGTGGCGGCCTCCGGGCGCGAGATCACCCTGTACCGGATCCATCCCGGCGACAGCTGCGTGCTCACCACTTCGTGCATCCTCAGCGGGAGCCCGTTCCCGGCCCGGGCGGTGACCGAGACTCCAGTGGAGGCCCTGTTCGTCCCCGCCGATCGGGTCAGTGCCTGGCTGGACGTACACGCCGCCTGGCGGCGCCTGGTCTTCGGATTGGTCGCCAAGCGGCTCGGGGCGGTGATCTCGCTGGTGGAGGAGGTGGCGTTTCGCCGGCTGGACGAACGCCTGGCCCGGCTGTTGCTGGGCATGCAGCGTGACGGCGCCGGGGAGCTCAGCGTCACGCACCAACGGCTGGCCGCCGAGCTCGGCACCTCGCGCGAAGTGGTCACCCGGGTCCTGCGCGAGTTCGAGCGCCAGGGCTGGGTGGAGACCGGCCGCGGCCGCATCCGCATCCTGCAGGCGCAGGCCCTGGCCTCGGTGGCGGACGGGACCCCTGTGTAACATAGTCACAGACGGCTGCGGACCCCTGCGGCACAATGCCCCGTGTTCTGAGGACTACGACAGGAGGCCGTATCCATGACCAAGAACGTCGGAACCGTGGACAAGGTGATCCGCATCGTCGCCGGCCTGGCCATCATCGGGGCCGGGGTGTACTACCAGAACTGGTGGGGGGCCATCGGCCTCGTGCCTCTGCTCACCGCCCTGATCGGCTGGTGTCCGGCCTATTCCCTGCTCGGCATCAAGACCACCGGCTCCTCGTCCTGAGGCCCAGTCTGCCCCGCGGCGCCGCGGGGCAGATCCCATGGCCCGATCCCTCCGCGCGGTTGAAAACGCGCGCTCCGCACGCACATCACGTGGACAGCGGTGCCGGACTCGGTCCGGCGCGATCCCGGTCGCATCCGGCGATTGACGCCTGCGGCCGGGCCGCGCAGACTTGCCGGTTTTCAGCCTTCGCGGTATGCGAGCCATGGACATCGAGATCCCCAAAGACGACGATCGGGCCCCCCATCCGGGCGAGGGGGGTTCGGGCATCGCCAGGGCGGACGACCTGCTGCCCTCGGTCATTCCAATCCTGCCCCTGCGCAACCGGCCATTCTTTCCCGGCCAGGCCATGCCCCTGGTCATCGACGAAGCGGCCTGGGGCCAGACCGTCAAGCAGGTCATCGAGTCGGAGCACCACATCGTCGGCTTGGTCCTGATCCACGGTGAGGACGCCGAGCACGCCACCACGGGAGACTTCTATCGCTGGGGGACGGCCTGCCGCGTACACCAGGTCCACGAGCAAAAGGGCAAGTTGCAGATCATGCTCACGGGCCTGCAGCGGTTCCGCATCGAGGAATGGCTGCGCGTGGACAAGCCCTATGTGGCGCGGGTGCGCTATTTCCGTGAGAAGCCGCCGGCCGACCTCGATACGGTCAAGCCGTACGCCATGGCGATCCTCACCACGGTCAAGGAGCTCCTCCCCCTCAATCCACTCTACGGAGAGGAACTGAAGCTCTTTCTGGAGCACTTCGGCCCCGACGATCCGTCGCACATGGCCGACTTCGCCGCCAGCCTCACCAGTGCCAGCAAGGCCGAGCTGGAGGAGATCCTGGAGACCGTCGAGATCGTCCCGCGCCTGGAAAAGGCGCTGGTGCTGCTCACCAAGGAGCTCGAGCTGGCCAAGGCCCAGAAAGAGATCCGCGAACAGGTGGAGAAGGAGATGCAGGAGCGCCAGCGCGAGGTGTTCCTGCGCGAGCAGCTCAAGGTCATCCAGCGCGAGCTGGGGATCACCAAGGACGACCGCACCGCCGAGATCGAGGAGTTCAAGGCGCGTGTGGAGAAGCTCGAGCTTCCCGAGCAGGCGCGCCGTCGTATCGAAGAGGAGCTCAAGAAGCTCTCCATGCTCGAGCCGGGTTCGCCTGAGTTCGGGGTGACGCGCAACTATCTGGACTGGCTCACCTCGCTGCCCTGGGGCGTCTACACCCAGGATCGGCTCGATCTGGAGCAGGCGCGCGCGATCCTGGACCGCGATCACGATGGCCTGGACGACGTCAAGGAGCGCATCCTGGAGTTCATCGCCGTGGGCCGGATGCGCGGCGAGGTGGCCGGCTCCATCCTGTTGTTCGTGGGTCCCCCCGGTGTGGGCAAGACCTCGCTCGGGCGTTCCATCGCCAACGCCTTGGGCCGCAAGTTTTACCGCTTCTCCCTGGGAGGGATGCGGGACGAGGCCGAGATCAAGGGACATCGGCGCACCTACATCGGCGCCATGCCGGGCAAGTTCATCCAGGCCATCAAGGAGGCCGGGTCGGCCAATCCGGTCATCATGCTCGACGAGATCGACAAGATCGGCGCCTCGTTCCGGGGCGATCCGGCCTCGGCCCTGCTGGAGGTGCTCGATCCGGAGCAGAACTCGGAATTCCTGGATCACTATCTGGACGTGCGCTTCGACCTGTCCAAAGTGCTGTTCATCTGCACCGCCAACCAGCTCGACACCATCCCGGGTCCCCTGCTGGACCGGATGGAGACCATCCGGCTGTCGGGTTATCTGGCCGAAGAGAAGTTGCTCATCGCTCGCAACCACCTGATCCCCAAGCTCCTCAAAGAGGCCGGACTGCGGGAGAAGGGCGACGTGCGCATCGAGGCGCCGGCGCTGCGCAAGATCGTGGAGCAGTATTCGCGCGAGGCCGGGGTACGGCGGCTGGAGAAGTACTTGGCAGCGGTGATCCGCAAGGCGGTGGTCAAGCTGGTGCGCGGTGAGCAGTCGCCCATCGTGGTGCGGGCCCGGGATGTGGAGGACTATCTCGGCTCGCCGCCCTTCCAGAAGGAGAAACGCCTCTCGGGTGTGGGCGTGGTCACGGGATTGGCCTGGACCCCCCTTGGAGGCGCCACCCTCAGCGTCGAGGCCACGCGCATCCATCAGCTCGCCCGCGGGCTCAAGCTCACCGGCCAACTGGGCGATGTGATGCGCGAATCGGCCGAGATCGCCTACAGTTACGTGATGGGCAACGCCGAGAAGCTGGGGGCCAAGGGCGGCTACTTCGACAAGGCCATGATCCATCTGCACGTGCCGGCCGGCGCGACGCCCAAGGACGGCCCCAGCGCGGGCATCACCATGGCCAGCGCCCTGTTGTCCCTGGCCCGCGGGCGCCGCGTGGTGCGCAACATCGCCATGACCGGAGAGATCACGCTCACCGGACACGTGCTGGCGGTGGGGGGTATCCGTGAGAAGCTGGTGGCCGCCAAGCGCGCAGGGGTCAAAGAGGTGATCCTGCCCGAGGCCAACCGAGGCGACTTCGACGAGCTTCCGGAGACGGTCCGCGAAGGCCTCGTGGTCCACTTCGTGTCGCGCTATCCGGAGGTGCTGCCCTTGCTGTTCGAGCGCGCAGAAGGCTAGAGGAGGCCATCCGTGTCCGATGTCGACCGCTTTGCCCTGTGCGCCGAGTCCCAGGCGCAACGGGCCATCCCCTTGCTGCCCGTCACCGAGGCCACGTTGGAGTCGGTAACGGGCAAGGAGCCCGCATCGGCCTCCTGGACCCAGGCCAACGGCTTCCGGGCCGAGCCAGGCACCTGGTTGGTCTGTCCCGGCGAGGAGGGCGGCGTGGGACGTGTGTTGGTGGGTGTGGACCCGGAGCACGCGCACCGCGGCTTCGGCGCGCTCGCCTATGCGCTGCCCGTCGGCCGGTATCGGCTCGAGAACACGGAAGGCGTGGCGGTGGATCCGGCGCAGGCGGCCCTGTGGTGGGGCCTGGGTGCCTATCGCTACACGGCGTATCGGACGCCGGCCCGCA
>JALVEU010000113.1 GCA_027030565.1 Gammaproteobacteria bacterium
GGTGGCCGAGGCAGTGGAGCAGGGCCGCTTCCGTGGAGACCTCTATTACCGGCTCAACGTGCTGACTTTCCGTATTCCACCGCTCAGAGAGCGTCCCGAGGACATCGTCGAGCTGGCCCAGCACTTCTCCGAGGCGCTGGCGGCCGTGCACGGGGTGACCCCCGTGCCGTTCGACGCCGCCGAGCTGGAGCGTCTACAGCGCTATCCCTGGCCGGGCAACGTCCGTGAGCTGCGCAACGTCATCGAGCGCGCCGTCCTGCTGGGTCGCCTGCCCAGCCAGTGCTGTGAGTCGCCCCAGGGTGGCGAGGTCCAGGTGGAGCGCACGGGTTATCCCACGGATTGGAGCATGGATGCGGTGGAGCGCGACCACATGCTGCGCGTCCTCGCCGCGCACCACGGCAACAAGTCCGCTGCCGCGCGCAGCCTCGGGATCTCGCGCAAGACCCTGGAGAGAAAGCTGGTGCACTGGCGGGGCCGGGACGGCGCGCAGGCGGTGGCGTAGCTTCCCCTGCGTTTCCGGCGGCTCAGCCGTTCCAGACCAGGGTGGCGCTCTCGTCGAAGGCGTAGCCCTCGAGCGTCGCCGCCAGCGCGCGGACCCGGGGTTGACGCAGCAGTTGCAGCAGGCGCTGGAAGAGGGTCCGGAAGTACACGTCTCGGTAGAGGACCAGGTCGAAGGCTTCCCATCCCAGGGGCAGGAAGCCCAACCCGAACTCGGTGGCGGCGGCCCGCACGCCGGGCGCGAGATCGGCCTCGCCCATGGCGATGGCCGCGGCGGCTTCGCGCTCGCTGTAGGCGCGTCGCACCGGCTCGATCTGGTCGATGGACAGCCCGTGACCGGCCAGGCTCTCCTCCAGGAAGCGCTGAGAGCCGGCACCGTCCTGACGCAAGACCCAGCGCCGGCCTGGGCGCAGGGCGGCCTCGATGGGCGCGTCGGCGGGCAGGGTACGGCCCAGGATCAACCCCTGTTCGCGCAGATACAGACGCACCAGGACCCACTGCTTGTGGGGCGGGTGATGACGCAGCAGGGCCGGGTGCCTGCGGTGACTCTCCTCGGCCGGGCCCCAGTGGATGACGCAGGCGTTGGCCTTGCGCCGGGCCAGCAGCCCGAGCCCGAGCCGAGTCCCCGTGGGGCTGTAGAGGACCGCCGCATGTTCCTGAAGCTCATCGGCCAGCAGGTGGACGAGACGGTGCAGCAGGGGATCGTCGCTTCCCGTGACGAGCAGCCGGTCGGTGAGCACGCCGCCGCGCGTGGATTCCAGCAGCCATTGGTCTACGAGATGCCGGGGAAAGAGCCACTTCCCCGTGACCTTGGTGGCCGGGATGCTCCCTTCGCGGAGCAGCGCATAGACCTTCTTCTCGTTGATCTGGAGGTATTCGGCGGCCTGCCGCACCGACAGGTAGGGCGGTAGTGCTTCGGCTGTGAGGCCGGCCGGGGCCGCGACTTTCATCCCCTGCTCTCCGCCCGGCGCAGTCCGGGCACGGCGTCGAAGATCACGTGCTCGGCCCCGTTGTAGACCAGGAAGTGGTGCCCCTTGGCACGAGCGATGAGCGTGACCCCCAGGTCCTGGGCCAGCTGCAGGCCCATGTGTGTGATCCCCGAACGCGAGAGCAGGGTGGGGATGCCCATGTTGGCGGTCTTCATGACGATCTCAGAGGTCAGGCGTCCCGTGGTGTAAAAGATCTTGTCGCCCCCTTCCAGCCCCTCCAGCCACATGAGGCCGGCGATGGCATCGGCGGCGTTGTGGCGGCCCACATCTTCGACGAAGTAGAGGATCTGCGCCTCGGTGCCGTCCATCCGGCACAGGGCGCAACCGTGTACGGCCCCGGCCTCACGATAGATCTCGTTGCGGCGGCCGACGGTGTGCAGCAGGGCGTAGATGGAAGACTGGTAGACCGGGACCTGGGGCAGGCGCTGGTCGTACAGCTTGTCCAGCGTGCAGCTGAACACCGTGCCCTGGGCACAGCCGGTGGTGACGGTCCGATGCCGAAGTTTCTCCTGCCAGTGGGCGATGCCCTCCCCCTTGTGCGTGCGCACTTGGACGGTCTCGTGTTCCCAGTCCACTTCGACGGCCGCAATGGTGGCGAGGTCTTCCACCAGCCGCTGGTTCCGTAGATACCCCAGGGCCAGCGCTTCGGGATGGGTGCCGAGGGTCATGAGCGTGACCACTTCGTGACCGTCCACCTTCAGGGTGAGCGGTGACTCGCCGGCGATGCGCACCGTGCGCATCGCCCCGGTCTCGTCGAGGGCCTGCACAGGATGAGTGGGGGCCAGGCCGGATTGGGTCATTCGCGGACGCATCGATGGGCTCTGTCGAGACTCGGATGCCCTGCCGTTCTGCAAGTTCCATACCCGACGGGGACCTGGACCGTGGATCAACGGTCCGGGCCTGCAGCGGCCCTCACCGGTCCGCTGTAGGCCAGCCGCGCGGTGCGTTTTCGACCAAGGCATGGGTCATTTTGACCCGCTGCGGGCCACGTCGGTCTGCCGCTGGATGACCCACCTCCGGCTCGGCGGTTGCTGCGGGGCCCCGATCTTGCAGGTTGGCCGCGATCTTGCTTGCGGGCACAGTAGAGCGAATCGTCGGAGGGGCCATGGGAGGGGTGCGTACGACGACCGAGGCATACATTCCAGTCGGGGTGCTGTTGGCACGCGAGGAGGTCCGGATGGGCCGCTGGCGCGTGCCGCGATGGAGCGCCCGGGGTGTGGTGGCCGGGGCCGCGGCCGGTGCGACACGACGTCTGCTGCGTTGCGACGAACGCAGTCAGGAGTGGCTGGTGGGCGGCCTGGCGCTGCGTCTGTACCGGGACGAGGCCGAGGGTTATTGGTTCAATCTCAGCGGCGAGCGGCCGCGGCTCTTCGTGGTGTGCCGTCCGGAATCCGGCGGTGGCATGACCCCCTTCCTGGTGACCGCCGACGGCGAAGAGGCGGCCGCCTACGAGGAAGGGGGCGACCAGGTCTTCGCAGTGCCCATGCCGCCGGAGGTGTATCGCCTCGTGGAAGACTACGTACTCACTCATTTCCGCCCCACACCGAAACGCAAGCGCAAACGGGTGGACTGATGCAGAAGAATCCCGACGAGCCGGACGCGCAGCAGCCAGACGAAGCACCGTTCCTGGAGCGTTGGGCGCGGCGCAAGCGCGAGGCATCCGGGGTCGGGGAGGCACGGCCCGCGACGTCGGCCTCACGGGACGCCCGCCCATCCGAGCGGGTGCTCACGGATGCCGACATGCCCCCGGTGGAGACGCTGCAGGACGGAGATTCGGTGGCCCCCTTCTTTTCGCCGGGCGTCAGCGAGGCGCTGCGCAAGGCAGCACTGCGGCGTGTGTTCCACGGTGCGCGCTTCAACGTTCTGGACGGGCTGGAGGACTACGACGAGGACTTTCGCAGCTTCGCACCGCTAGGGGAGACGCTGACCGCTGAGCTCCGCCACCGCATGGAGGTCGCGGCGCGGGGTCCGATGTCGGATCCGGGCAGGAAGGAGGAGGCGCCTGCGGCATCGGACGCAACGGGGCGCGAGACTGCATCTCCCATGGGACAGGCGACGAACGACCGGGCTGGTGAGCCCCGGGAACCCGGCGATCCGTCCGGTGGCCCCGCTGCAGGGGCCGCAACGCCCTCGGTTCCGGCCACGGCGTCGCGGGACGGCGCACACGATGGGGATGCATCGTGATTCCGGGACTGCGTGAGGACGGGCCCCAGGGCCTGGCGAGGGTGAGGGCGCTGCGTCAGACGCCGCTGCCGGAGCCGGCGCAGGCAGCGGCCGTGGTCTATGCCTCCAGAGGCCGGACAGCCGTGCTGGGCGCGGGCGCCGAGAGCATCGAGGCCGCGCGTAGGCTCGCTTCGGCGGGGCTGCGCTGTATGCTCATCGGCCCGCACGCGGAGGGGGTGTCCGTGCCGGAGGCGGTGCTGGTGGTGGCCCGGCCGGTCGAATCGGTGCAGGGCTGGCTCGGCGATTTCCAGATTCGG
>JALVEU010000114.1 GCA_027030565.1 Gammaproteobacteria bacterium
GCTCAGGCCCCGATCCCGCGGTGCTGCTGCGCCTGGACGACCGGGGGCTGCTGCGTCGCCTCGCGCAGGACACCTGGAAGGGGCTCCTGGCCATGACCGATCGGGAGAGCCGCCTGCCGGCCGACAACGTCCGGCTGCTCCCGGAGAACGGGGGGCGGGACGCCGTGCGCATCGGCGACTACACCAACATCACCAACGTGGGCCTGTATCTGATCTCGGTGGTCGGAGCCTGGGAGCTGGGCCTGATCAGCCGCACCGAAGCAGTGGACCGGCTGGTGGAGCTGCTGGATACGCTGGGGCGTCTGGAGACCTACAACGGGTTCTTCTACAACTACTACGACACCACCACCCTGGAGCGTAGCTCCAACTTCCTCTCCTTCGTGGACTCGGCCTGGCTCACCGCCGGGCTCATGGTGGTGCGTTCGGCCCTTCCGGAGCTGGCCGATGCCGCTTCGCGTTTCATCGAGCAGACGGACTATGGGTGGTTCTACGACGACGTCGAGCAGCTCATGAATCACGGCTACTACGTCAACCTCCAGTATCCGTCCGAGTACCAGTACGGGCTACTCTACACCGAGACGCGCACCGGGAGCCTCATCGCCATCGGCAAGGGGGACGTCCCCGCCGAACACTGGTTCCGCATGTACCGCACGTTTCCGGCCGAGGACCGGTGGCAGTCTCAGACACCTCATGGGGTCAAGACCCGACATGTGGCCGGCTACACGTTCCAGAGCGGATACTACCAATGGCGGGGGCTGCGCTACGTCCCCTCGTGGGGGGGCAGCATGTTCGAGGCGCTGATGCCCACCCTGGTACTGGACGAGCAGCGCTACGCGCCGCACAGCCTGGGCATCAACCACCGTAGACACGTGGAGATCCAGCGCATCTACGCCACCGAAGTGCTGGGTTATCCCGTGTGGGGCATGTCGCCCAGTGCCACGGTGGGCGACGGCGACGGATATCATGAGTACGGTGTGAAACCCCTGGGCGTACGCGGCTATGGGTCGGGCGTGGTGACGCCTCACGCCACCCTGCTGGCCTTGGCAGTGGACCCCGAGGCGGCCGTGGCGAACCTGCGCCGGCTCATCCAGCGTTATCCGGTGTATGGTCCTTATGGTCTGTACGACGCGGTGGACCCCCGTTCCGGTCGGGTCAACGCCAAGTATCTGCTGCTCGACCAGGCCATGTCCTTCATTGCGCTGGTCAACCATCTCCGGGACCATGCCATCCAGAAACACTTCGCCGCAGACCCCATCGCCGCAGCCGCGCTGCCCCTCATCGGCGAGGAGCGCTTCTTCGACTAAGGCGGCCCGGCCCGTGGAGGAGCCGTCCTCGGGCAGGCCCCAGGTCGCCGAGGTGCCACCGCCCCGAGGCATAGGCGGGAGGCGGCGTTTCTCCCACCGGTCGGACCGATGAGTGCACTGCGCCCGTTTCCGGGCGATTTCCTCTGGGGGGCGGCGACCTCCGCTTACCAGATCGAGGGCTCGCCATTGGCCGACGGGGCGGGGCCGAGCATCTGGCATCAGTTCGCGCACACGCCGGGACACGTGCGAGGCGGGGATACCGGAGACGTGGCCTGTGATCACTACCGCCGCATGGCGGAGGACGTGGCCCTGATGGCGCGGCTCGGGCTGCGTGCCTATCGTTTCAGCGTCTCCTGGTCGAGGATCCTCCCGCAAGGCCGCGGGCACGTGAACCCGGCCGGGCTGGGGTTCTACGAACGGCTCGTGGATGCCTTGCTGGAGCGGGACATCGTCCCGCTGCTCACCCTCTACCACTGGGACCTGCCGGCTGCGCTGGACATGTATGGGGGTTGGCTCAATCCGGACAGTCCACACTGGTTCGCCGATTACGCCGAAGTGCTCTTCCGTGCCCTGGGTGATCGCGTGCGCCTCTGGATCACCATCAACGAGCCCTGGGTGGTGGCCCACTGCGGATATCTGCAGGGGGTGCACGCACCGGGGCACCGCAACCTGTATCAGGCACCGATGGTGTCCATCCACCTGCTACAGTCCCACGCGCTGGCCGTGGCGGCCTTTCGGGCCTGCTGCGACGGACGCATCGGCATCGCACTGAACCTCGAGCCCCAGTACCCGGCCACCCAGCATCCGGCGGACGTGGCGGCTGCCCAGCGGCGTGAAGCCTATGTGAATCGCCAATATCTGGACCCCTTGCTCCTGGGACGCTATCCACCGGAGCTGGCTCGGCTCTTCGGTGAGGCCTGGCCCCGAGACGCCGATGCGCGCATCGCCACGGCACGGGGCAGCCTGGACTTCCTGGGCATCAACTACTACACGCGAGCGGTGGTGCGTGCCGAGCCCCGGTCGGTGCCGGAGCGGGCCGCGCCCGTGCCCCCGGCGTCCGCACCCCGCACGGCCATGGGTTGGGAGATCCATCCGCAGGGGCTGGCCGACGTGTTCGCCGAGCTGCGGCACCGAGCCCCGACACTGCCGCTGTACATCACCGAGAACGGAGCGGCGTTCGACGACCCGCCCGCCGCCCACGGCCTGGTCGACGACGGTGCGCGTGTGCGATACCTGGGCGATCACCTGCGCGTAGCGCGCGCCGCACTGGCGGCGGGGAGCGATCTGCGTGGCTATTTCGTGTGGTCGCTGCTGGACAATTTCGAATGGCAACACGGCTACAGCAGGCGCTTCGGCATCGTGCACGTGGACTTCGCCAGCCAGCGACGCACCCCCAAGCACAGCGCCTGGTTCTATCGGGACGTGATCCACAGCCACGGACGTGCGCTGGACGAGGCGGGGACCCGTGGCCTCTGAGGGGCGGGCTGCACCCCAGTGGCGCCCGGGGCGCGCCCCGCCAGCGCCGTGGCGGCCTCTCGGCGGCCGCGAAAGAGGACCCCGCTGCTCTAGACCTTTCCGTGGTCGCCACCGAGCACGAGCCGTACCCGATGGGCCTTGCCGTCGCGGACCAGGTCCACCTCCACGGGGCCCGCCTTGGGCGCGGGGATCACTTCGTCGTCCACGGTGAGGCGCGGTGTCTCCGGCCGTTGGGGCGCCTGAGGGTTGTGCACCTGGATGTCGTACTCCGTTCGCCCGTCAGGCAGCCGATAGTGGATGCGGAATCCGGGCCAGGTCTTCGGGATGCGGGGCGCGAGCCGAAGCCGGCTGCCGTCGCGTAGGGTGAAGCCCAGCAGGGACTCCAGGATCACGCGGTACAGCCAGCCGGCCGAGCCGGTATACCAGGTCCAGCCGCCCCGCCCCGTGTGCGGCGGCTCGCCGTAGACGTCGGCGGCGATCACGTAGGGTTCGACCCGATACCGCGCCACGTCGGCGGGGCTCAGCGTGTGGGCGATGGGGGTGAGGCGCTCCAGGAGCCGGGCCCCTCGCTCGTGGCGTCCGGCCTCCAGCAAGGCCTTCACGGCCCACAGTGCCCCATGGGTGTACTGTCCGCCGTTCTCGCGCACGCCGGGGACGTAGCCCTTGATGTAACCAGGATCCTTGGGGGTGCGGTCGAAGGCCGGGGTGAGGAGCCGGATCAGGCCCGCACGCTCGTCCACCAGATGCGTCTCCAGGGCGTCCAGGGCACGGGCGGCGCGTTGCGGCGGCGCCGCCCCCGAGATCACCGCCCAGGCCTGCGCGATGGCGTCGATGCGGCATTCATCGCTGTGCGCCGAGCCCAGCGGGGTGCCGTCGTCGTAGAAGGCCCTGCGGTACCAGCGCCCGTCCCAGCCGGCCTCGTTGAGCGCCCGCTCCAGCTCTGCGCGATAGCGTCGATAGCGTCGGCTGCGGGCCGTATCCCCGCGTGCCTCACACAGCGGCAGGAAACGCCCCAGGATGTAGAAGAGGAAGAAGCCGAGCCACACGCTCTCGCCGCGTCCCCGACGGCCCACACGATTCATGCCGTCGTTCCAGTCTCCGGTACCCATGAGTGGCAGCCCGTGCGGGCCGTGGGTGAGCGAGCGATCCAAGGCGCGACAGCA
>JALVEU010000115.1 GCA_027030565.1 Gammaproteobacteria bacterium
CTTCGTCTTCAAGATAGGGATAATCCGCCAGGACTTCTTCACGGCTGACGCCAGCGGCCAGCAAGTCGAGAATATCCTTGACTCGTACCCGCATGCTCCGCAGGCAAGGCCGCCCGCTGCAGACCTTGGGATCCACCGTGATCCTGCGGATCAGATCGTCTTCGGTCATCCCATCCACTCCTCTGAGGAGCCGCTGATTTATTGGCTGTGGCGGCGCACCGCAGTGTTGTGCGGTCTCTGTGTGAGGTATGTGGCGGGCTGGGGCTGCATTTCCGTGGAGCGCTCGAAAACGAGGCCGGATCCACTGGAGGAACCGTGGGTAGAATGGGGCTGTAGACATTGCGGCCCCTCCGGGAATCCTGATCCACCACTCCGATTGCGAGGTGTAGTACGCCAGCAAAGCGTTCCATGATCTCCTGGCAGCACATGGTATCAAGGGCAGCAGTATGAGCCTTAAAGGCGACTGTTGGGACAATGCGGTAGTCGAGAGCTTCTTCGGCCCCCTGAAGTCCGAGCGCCTGCACTGGTACAGCTACCGGACCCGGGCTGAGGCGCGGGCTGACATCGTCGATTACATCATGATGTTCTACAACAGCCGCCGGCTCCGCTCGACCCTCGGCTACCAGAGCCCGACCGACTTCGAGAGGACCGGCAATTTGGCAGAAGTTACTTAACGCGGTGTCCGTTTTCATTTGACCACGTCACCCTGCTGGCTGGTGCCAATGCATCGGGCAACAGCAGCGACGTCCTTTCTCCTTCCAGAGGGTGTTCGTCATACTCACCCTATTGAGATCAGGGAATGTGGAGTCTCATGGTCCATGGGGGCGTGGTGAGCCAAGGCGTTACGTACCTTCAGCAGCAGGCGCAGATGGCTTAGCTCCTGGTGGTCCAGGCGCCGCCGGAGCTGATGATACAGGTGCGCTAGCTGTGATCTTCCAGTCGGTTGTTCACTCGGGGTGTACCCGGAGAATTGGAGGTGCGAACCAAACCACTCCGCCGAGGACCCCGAATGAACAGCCATAAAAATGCCCGATTAACCGTCCACGGTCGAGCCCTGCTGGTGAGACGTGTGTTGGAAGAAGGACTCCGGCCTGCCGAGGTCGCCTAGGCTATGGGGATCAGTACCCGGACAAGTGGCTGCAGCGGTTCCGCGAGGCGGGACCCTCGGGCCTGCAAGACCGCTCTTCCCGCCCCAAGCGCTGTCCTCATCGCACATCGCCTGGACTCAAACAACAGGTGCTCGCCCGGCGCCGGCAGCGCCAGACCTATTGCCAGATCGCCGAGGAACTGAATCTCAGGCTCAGTACCGTCGCGCGCCTGGTCAAGGCCGCTGGCCTCCATCGCCTCAGCCACCTCGATCCGCCCCGGCCCGACAACCGCTACGAACACAACGCCCCGGGCGACATGCTGCATCTGGGCATCAAGCGCCTTGGCCGCTTCCGCCGTCCCGGCCACCGGGTGACCGGCAACCGCCGCCAGGACTCGCCCGGAGCCGGCTGGGAGTCCATCCACGTGGCCATCGATGACCACCATCGCCTTCGCCTCGATCCATCCCGACGAGACCGCCCGCAGCGCCTACCGCTCCCGCGCTTTCCAGCGGCTGTGCCGCCGCCTCGGGCTGGTCCATCGCCGTACCCGGCCCTACACGCCCCGCACCAACGGCAAGGCGGAGCGCTTTATTCAGACCGCGCTGCGCGAGTGGGCCTATGCACGTGCCTACGAAACCTCGGAACAGCGTGGCCAATACCTCTCCGCCTGGCTCCACCAGTACAACTGGCATCGACCACATGGTGCTCTGGACTACCGCCCTCCCATCAGCCGGCTGCCGGCCGTGAACAATCTGGTGGGTTTACACAGCTAGAACTGCGCATTGGCCCGTGCCGGGCCAAGGGCCTGAAGGTCGAAAGCGCGGGTCTCCACGGACCCCGTTCGGGAGGGGTCGAAAAAGGCGTGGGCCAACAGGCCCCGTTGCCCCAAAATGGAGATTTTTCGACCTCGAAAAACGAAAAAACCAACGATCATAAGTCGTTGGTTTATCAGATCTTTTGTTTGGTAGCGGGGGCAGGATTCGAACCTGCGACCTTCGGGTTATGAGCCCGACGAGCTACCGGACTGCTCCACCCCGCACCCGTATGCAGCGCGCATTGTAGTCAGTGCCCAACGGTTTGGCAAGGGGTGAACACGCACCCGCAGGACATTCCTCTAACCCGCTGATCATCATCGCGATTTGAGAGCCCTGACGCGGCGCCCTGCAGCAGTCGGCAGCGCCTGGCCACCGATCCTAACGGCGCGGCGGCCGGCCCAGCCGTTTTTCCACTTCCAGCACGTGCAGGGTGGTCTCGAACACGGTGTCCGGATTGAGGCTCATGGAATCGATGCCCACTTCGACCAGGAACTCCGCCATCTCGGGATAGTCCGAGGGCGCCTGGCCGCAGAGGCCCGAGTGACGGTGGTTGCGGCGCGCGCCCTCCACGGCCATGCGGATCATCTGCTTGACTCCGGGGTCGCGCTCATCGAATTCGAAGGCCACGATCTCGGAGTCGCGGTCCACGCCCAGGGTGAGCTGGGTGAGGTCGTTGGAGCCGATGGAGAAGCCGTCGAAGTGTTTGGAGAACTCGTCGATGAGGATCACGTTGTTGGGAATCTCGCACATAACGTAGATCTGCAGCCCGTTCTCCCCGCGCTTCAGGCCGTATTTGGCCATGGTCTCGAGCACGCGTACGCCCTCTTCCACCCGGCGGCAGAATGGGATCATGAGCCGCACATTGGTGAGGCCCATCTCGTCACGCACCCGCTTCATGGCGCGACACTCGAGGGCGAAGCCTTCTTCGTAGGCGGGGTGTGTGTAGCGCGAGGCCCCGCGGAACCCGATCATGGGATTCTCTTCATGGGGCTCGAAGCCGCGGCCACCCAGGAGCGAGGCGTATTCGTTGGACTTGAAGTCCGACATGCGCACCACCACGGGCTTGGGATAGAAGGCCGCGGCGATGGTGCCCACGCCCTCGGACAGGCGCTGCACGAAGAAATCGGCCGGGCTGTCGTAGAGCCGGGTGAGCTCTTGGAGTTCTGCGCGCTCGGCCGGGTCTTCCACCCGGTCGGGATGCAGCAGGGCCAGGGGGTGGGCCTTGATGTACTCGTTGATGATGAACTCCATGCGCGCCAGGCCCACCCCGTCGTTGGGCAAGAACGAGGTCTTGAATGCGATCTCGGGGTTGCCGATGTTGAGCATGATGTGGGTCGCCGGGCGCTCCATCTGCGACAAATCGGTCTGCTCCACTTCGAACGGCACGGCCCCTTTGTAGACCTTCCCCACATCGCCTTCCGCGCAGGAGACGGTGACGGTCTCGCCGGTGGGGACCTTCTCCGTGGCATCACCACAACCCACCACCGCCGGGATGCCCAGCTCGCGCGCGATGATGGCGGCATGGCAGGTACGCCCGCCTCGGTTGGTGACGATGGCTGCCGCGATCTTCATCACCGGCTCCCAATCCGGCGTGGTGGTGTCGGAGACGAGCACCTCGCCGGGCTGGAATTCGGGCAGATGGGCGAGATCCCGGATCACCCGGGCGGTGCCGGTGGCGATCTTGGTGCCCACGGCACGCCCCGTGGTGAGCACCTCCCCGGTGCCCTTGAGCACATAGCGCTCCAGCACGCTGCCCTTCTTCTGTGAAGCCACGGTCTCGGGGCGGGCCTGCACCATGTACAACCTGCCGTCGATGCCGTCCTTGGCCCATTCCATGTCCATGGGCCGCTCCTGACCAGCCTTGGCCGAATAGTGCTGCTCCACCTTGATGGCATAGTCGGCCAGGGTCAGCACCTCGTCATCGCTGATGCAGAAACGCTCGCGTTCGTCCGGGGTCGTCTCCACGTTGCGCACGGGCTCGTCACCGGAGCCGGACTCGTCGTAGATCATCTTGATCTTCTTGGCGCCCAGCACCCGGCGCAACACCGCCCGGTAGCCCTGCTCGAACGTGGGTTTGTGCACGTAGAACTCGTCCGGGTCCACAGCCCCCTGGACCACGTTCTCTCCCAGCCCCCAAGCGCCGGTGATGAAGACCACGTCGCGAAATCCGGTCTCCGTGTCCAGCGAGAACATCACGCCGCTGGAGGCGAGGTCCGAACGCACCATCTTCATGACCCCGATGGAGAGGTAGACCTTGAAGTGGTCGAAGCCCTGATCGATGCGGTAATGAATGGCCCGGTCCGTGAACAGGCTGGCGAAGCACTTGCGGCAGGCCTCCAGCAGGGCCTCGTCGCCCTGGATGTTGAGGTAGGTCTCCTGCTGCCCGGCGAAGCTCGCGGTGGGCAGGTCCTCGGCGGTGGCCGAGGAGCGCACGGCCAGGCTGAGTCCTTCGCCGTACTCCGACTGGAGCTGGTGGTAGGCATCCAGGATCTCGCTCTTGAGATCCTCGGGCAGCCCGGCGTTGTACACGATCTCCCGAGCCCGGGCACCCCGGCGGGCCAAGTCCTCTACATCGTCGGGGTCGAGATCGTCCAGCGCCTCGTGGAGGGCCTCCCAGGCACCAGCCGAATCCAAGACGTGGCGATAGGCCTGCGCGGTGATGGCGAAGCCGTTGGGTACGAGCACGCCCTTGGGCGTGAGCTCGCGATACATCTCTCCCAGGGAGGCGTTCTTGCCGCCCACCAGCGGCACGTCCTCGATGCCCAGCTCCCGAAACCAGCGAACGTAACGGTAGTCTCCTGCCATGGATCTCCCCCTCGATGGATGGTCGAACGTGTCGGGGTCGCCCCGGACTCAGGCGCCGAGGCGACCATCATCCGGGAAACCGCGGGCCGGAAGCTAGATCGGAATCAATTCCGGTGACACCGCCCAGCGAGATCCTGGGCAGAGGGGTTGGACCGGTCCCCCTCAGGCCTCCATCTCCGCCAGCACGCGGCGGTAGACCTCCGCATCCTCCTGCGTGAAGCAGCACGCAATGATGCGCTCGAACCGGGGCTCGTACTCGCGCATGACGCGCAGGGCGATGCGCGCAGCCGCCTCTTTGGGATAACCGTAGACCCCGGTGCTGATGGCGGGGAAGGCGATGGTGCGCACCCCATGCAGCCGCGCCAGCTCGAAGGCGTTTCGATAAGCGGACTCGAGCAGCTCCGGTTCCCCTTGATCTCCACCGTGCCACACCGGTCCCACGGTATGGATCACCCAACGCGCCGGGAGACGGAAACCCGGCGAGATCCGGGCCTGACCCGTGGGACAGCCGCCCAGCTGCCGTGTGAAGGCCTTGAGTTCCGGACCCGCGGCCCGGTGGATGGCCCCGTCGACACCGCCACCACCCAGCAACGAAGAGTTGGCGGCATTGACGATGGCGTCGACTTTCAGGGTCGTGATATCGCAATCACCCAGGATCTCGATGCTCATTTCACCACCTTCAGGCTGGGGCGCCCCCGGCCGCCTCCAGGGGCACCCGGCGCCGGACCAGCCGGGCCCTCGCCCCCGGGTGGACCCTGCGGGGCCTCCGACTCGAACATCATGCCCTCGCCCGTCTCCCGTGTGTAGATGGAGAGCACGCGCCCCACGGGGACGTAGACGACCGTGGGCTGCCCCCCGAACCGCGCCTCGAAGCGGATGGCGTCGTTGCCCAGCACCAGCCCCTTGACGGCCGAGGGCCCGATGTTGAGTACGATGCGCCCCTCGCGCACGTACTGTTGCGGAACCTCCACATCGCCTGCAGAGGCGTCCACGAGCAGGTGCGGCGTGGCGGCGTTGTCCAGCATCCATTCGTACATGGCCCGGATCAGATACGGGCGACTGGAACTCATGGAAGGCATGGCCCGCGGGTCTCACACACGCATGTCGAGCTCGGTCTCCGAAAGGCTCTCGCGAAACGAAGGCCGGCTGAACATGCGTTCGGCGTAGTCGTGGATGGGCTTCGCCTGCTTGGGAAGCTGCACCCCATAGTACGGCAGGCGCCACAGGATCGGGATCACCGTGCAGTCCACCAGGCTGAACTCCTCGCTGAGGAAGTAAGGCATGGCCTGGAAGATCTCGATGGAGGCCAGGATGCTCTCGCGCAGGCGCTTGCGCGCCGGGGCGGCCCGCTTCTCGTCGCCGGAGGCGAGCTCGGGCACCAGGCCGTACCAGTCGCGCTCGATGTGGTACAGGGCAAGCCGCGCACGGGCCCGCGAGACCGGGTCCACGGGCATGAGCGGAGGATGGGGAAAGCGCTCGTCCAGATATTCCATGATGACGCGCGCGTCGTACAACGCCAAGTCCCGGTCCACCAGGGTGGGTACCGAGTTGTACGGATTCAGATCCGAGAGGTCCTCGGGCAGGTCGTCCGGGTCGATGTGGATGACATCGGCAGTGACGTCCTTCTCCGCCAGGACGATCCGCACACGGTGACTGTCAGGATCGGCCGGGTCGGAGAACAACGTCATGACCGAACGCCTGTTGGCAACGAGTGCCATGGGTCGAGTTCCTCTGCGCGCCAGCGATGCAGACGGGACGTCTGGGGCGCGGACAGGGTCGCGCCCCGCGCACGCTCAGTGCACGTCCTTCCAGTACTCCTTCTTGAGGAGGTAGGCGAGCACACCCAGGACGATGAGATACAGCAACACCCAGATGCCGATTTTCTTGCGCTCAAGCTGTGCGGGCTCGCTCAGGTACACCATGAAGTTTACCAGGTCGGCCACGACCCTGTCGTACGCCTCCGGCGTCAGCAACCCCGAACCTTCGACCAGCTCCAGCGCCTCGATCTCGTGCTTGCCCTCCTCGCTCTCCTTGTAGACCGGCTTCTGCCAGCCCTGCAGCCGCCACAGCACATGGGGCATGGAGGCGTTGTGCAGAACACGGTTGTTGACACCGAAGGGGCGCGTGTCGTCGAGGTAGAAGCTGCGCAGGTAGGTATAGAGGTAGTCCGCCCCCTTGGCCCGCGCGATGAGCGTGAGGTCGGGCGGGGCACTGCCGAACCATTCGGTGGCGTCCGAGGCGAGCATGGTGGTCTTCATGTGGTCGCGGATCTTGGCGTCGGTGAAGATCAAGTACTTCTCCACCAGCTCGGTCGACAGACCCAGATCCTGCGCCACCCGGATGAAGCGTGCGTGCTCGGCACTGTGGCAGGTGAGGCAATAGTTGACGAAGAACTTGGCCCCGCGCTGCAGCGACGCCGTATTGGACACATCCACCGGGGCCGCGTCCAGGTGCACCCCAGGCCCGCTGGCCCACACCCCGGAGACCGAGGTCAACAAGAACAATCCCAGAATCCAATGCTTCATGTCGTAACCCTCTCCGGTACTTCACCGTCTTTGGCCAGGGCTGGGGCGAACTGTGGGCCCAGGAACATCAGCGCGATGTAGGCCGCAGGGAGCAGCCAGGCGCCCAGGATCAGACCCGCGTTCCCCGCACCGATCCGGCTCAGGTCGTAGAGGGTGATCACGCCCAACAGCACGACGGTCCAGGTCCACCCCGAGCGCGGGCTGCGCGGCCGGCTGGAGAACCAGAGAACGAAGAAGAAGGTGAAATACATCTCGCTGAAGCGCAGGGCCATTTCACCCAACACCGGCGTGGCGGGCTTGGTCCCCAGATATCCCAGCACCACGAAGACCGCGGCGAAGATCAACAGGTTGGCGCGGTGCAGCGCGCTGCGATAGCGCCACGACTTGATCGGATGCCGGTCGATCCATGGGAGCAGGAACAGGGCCACGATGGCCAGCCCCATGGCGATGACACCGCCGAACGGATTGGGCACCGCGCGCAGGACCGTATAGAACGGGGTGAAGTACCACACCGGCGCGATGTGTTCCGGGGTCTTCAGGGGATTGGCCGGCTCGAAGTTGGCGTGTTCGAGGAAGTACCCGCCCATCTCCGGTGCATAGAACACCACCAGCGAAAAGATGAACAGGAACACCACCACCCCGACGATGTCCTTGACCGTGTAATACGGGTGGAAGGGGATCCCATCGAGCGGAATGCCCTTGGCGTCCTTCTTTTTCTTGATCTCCACCCCGTCGGGATTGTTGGAACCCACCTCGTGCAGGGCCATGATGTGGCCGATCACCAGGAACACCAGCACCAGGGGCACGGCGATGACGTGCAGGGCGAAGAAGCGGTTCAAGGTCGCGTCCGAGACCACGTAATCGCCGCGGATCCAGATGGCCAGGTCCTGGCCGAAGCCTGGGATGGCCCCGAACAGGTTCACGATCACCTGCGCCCCCCAATAGGACATCTGTCCCCAGGGCAGCAGATAGCCCATGAAGGCCTCTGCCATGAGGGCCACGTAGATGACCATGCCGAACAGCCAGATGAGCTCGCGCGGGGTCTTGAACGAGCCATAGATGAGCCCGCGGAACATGTGCAGGTACACCACGATGAAGAACGAGGAGGCGCCCGTGGAATGCATGTACCGGATCAGCCAGCCCCAGTCCACGTCACGCATGATGTACTCCACCGAGGCGAAGGCCTTCTCCGCGTCGGGCTTGTAATGCATGGTGAGGAAGATCCCGGTGACGATCTGGATCACCAGCACCAGGAGTGCAAGGGAACCGAAGAAGTACCAGAAATTGAAGTTCTTCGGCGCGTAGTACTCGGACAGATGCTCCCTCCACAGCTTGGTCAGCGGGAAGCGGGCATCGACCCACTCGAGAAGTCCGGTCATCATCCTGCCCATCACGCAGCCCCCTCCGGTGCTTCACCAACCAGAATGCGCTTGTCGCTGACGTAGCGATACGGCGGCACCTCCAGATTGGTGGGTGCCGGTACGCCTTTGTACACCCGACCCGCCAGGTCGAAACGCGAGCCGTGACAGGGGCAGAAGAAGCCGCCCAGCCAGTCGGGCCCCAGGTCCTCCGGGGCCACCTCCGGACGATACGTGGGTGAACAACCCAGATGGGTGCAGATGCCGATGAGGACCAAGTATTCGGGCTTGATGGAACGCCAGCGGTTGCGGGCGAACGGCGGGGTCTGGGAGACGACCTCGGAGTCGGGGTCGCGCAGCTTGTCGTCGAGCTTCTCGAGGTTCTTCAGCATCTCTTCAGTGCGGTAGACGATCCAGACCGGCTTGCCACGCCATTTGACACGGACCAGCTGGCCGGGCTCGATGGGCTCCAGATCGACCTCCACGGGGGCGCCGGCCGCCTGCGCCCGCACACTGGGACGCATGGAGGCCAGGAACGGCCACACCGCGGCGACCGCCCCGGCGGCACCGACCACGCTCACCGCCGTGGTCAGCACTCGGCGACGACGCGGATCTACGCCTTGCTCAGCCATGGTTCATCACTCCTGAAACGATGCGCATAGACACCCCGCACCACCTCGGGTGGCGCGGTCTGAAATCCGGTTGACAGAGCATTGGAACCTCTGGCGGTCGGGTCTGCCGCTGCCACAGCGCCGCAGGAGATGGACCGCCGGGGGAAGTGCCGGCAAAAAAAGGCCGCATCGGATGTGCGGCGATCAGATTCCTTCCCCCATCTATTCCCCGCCCCGCAAAGCCCTAAAAGCATGGCTGATGGAGTGGGAAATCGTCAACTGCCCCAAAAGGGGAACCCTGCGGCCATGGAGCGCGGTACGCCACGGCCCGGAAGGACGTGCACGGCGGCGGAGCGCCGGGGAGACCACCAGGGGTGGGTGGAGATGCTCAAACCGGGTTGGGCACGTCCACGAACTCGAATTCGATCCCGAAGTCGGCCTGGAGCCGTGCGCCGAGGGCCTGGACCCCGTAGCGTTCGGTGGCATGATGCCCGGCGGCGAAGTAATGGATGCCGGCCTCGCGGGCGGTGTGCACGGTGGGTTCGGAGATCTCGCCGCTGAGATACGCGTCCGCCCCCCGCTCCACCGCCAGACCGATGAATCCCTGGGCCGCCCCGGTGCACCAGGCGATGCTGCGGATGGTCTGTCCGCCCCCGTCGATCCACAGCGGCGCGCGCTGCAGGACCTCCTCGATGCGGCGCGCGAACGCAGTCGGGGCCAGGGGTGGATCCAGCGTGCCGTACAGGCCCTTATCCGGCCCGCCGTCCGGTGCCAGACCACCCGTGACCGACAGTCCCAGACGCCTGGCGAGCTGAACGTTGTTCCCGAACTCCGGGTGAAAGTCCAGCGGCAGGTGATAGGCGAACAGGCTCACCCCTTCGGCGAGCAGGAGGCGCAGCCGCGCGGCCTTCAGGCCCACCACCCGCGGATCCTCTCCCTTCCAGAAATATCCATGGTGCACGAGGATGGCGTCGGCGTGTGCGGCCACGGCCGCCTCGATCAAGGCCCGGCAGGCGGTCACGCCACCGACCATGCGTCGCACCTGTGGCCTGCCCTCGACCTGGAGGCCGTTCGGGCAATAGTCCTCGTAGCGCCGCACCTCGAGCAATTCGTCCAGATAGTGCGCAAGCTCCTGCAGTGCCGCCATACGCGCCTGCCTCCCCATTGCGGTGACGCCCCGTCTTCGCGCATGGTAGGGTAAGCGGACATGGATTCCCTCTCAATTTTCAGTTTCTGGATCCGTGTCGCCCTCACCGGGCTGGTCGCCGCACTGGTCGTGCTCTGGATCTTGCCCGAGGAAGAGGCCCCGCTTCGCCCGGTGGTGGAGGTCCACGCCGCCGCTGCACCCGCGCCCACCCCTCCGCCGGCCCCGGCCACCTACGCACCGGCCGTGGAGCGCGCGGCGCCGGCCGTGGTGAACGTGTTCACCAGCAAGACGGTCTCCAGACGCCATCCCCTCTATGAACAGCCCATGTACCGGCAGTTCTTCGGCAACGGGCTGCGCGAGATTCCCGAACGGACCCAGAACAGCCTCGGCTCAGGGGTGATCTTCAGCCCGCACGGCTACGTGCTCACCAACAATCACGTCATCGACGGCGCCGATGCCATCCGCGTCCTCCTGGACGACGGGCGGGTACTCGAGGCCGAGGTGGTGGGTGCAGACGAGGAAACCGACCTGGCCGTACTCAAGGTCCCCCACGAAGGCCTGCCCAGCATCGTGGTGGGCGATTCGGAGCATCTGCGGGTCGGCGACGTGGTGCTGGCGATCGGCAACCCGTTCGGCGTGGGCAAGACGGTCACCCAGGGCATCGTCAGCGCCACGGGCCGCACCCACATGGGCATCAGCGCCATCGAGAACTTTATCCAGACCGACGCCGCCATCAATCCCGGCAACTCGGGTGGCGCCCTCATCAACGCCAAGGGCGAACTGGTGGGCATCAACACGGCCATCTATTCCAGCGCCGGCGGGTCCAACGGGGTGGGTTTCGCCATCCCCTCGCACCTGGCCCTTCAAGTGATGAAGGACATCGTCGAACACGGACGCGTCATCCGTGGCTGGCTCGGTGTGCAGGGCCGCCAGGTCAACCGGCGGGATGCGCGGCTCAACCGGATGCAGAAACCCCGGGGCGTGCTCATCACGGAAGTGGTCGCCGGGAGCCCCGCGGCACGCGCCGGCATCCGACCCGGGGACCTGCTGCTGTCCATCGACGGTGAGCCGGTCTCCGACGCGCTGGACGCCTTCCAGCGTATCGCCCGCCACAAACCGGGCGACCGCATCGAAATCGAGGGTGTACGTGCAGGCACCCCGGTGCGCTGGCGGGTCACGGTGGCCGAACGCCCCAAGTTCCGGTCCGCCCCACCGGTGGCCAGCCGTCGCTGAAACCGCCGAGGAGGCGACGCACGACCTGCCCGGCCAGCACCGACGTCCGGATTTGACCGGGCGCTCGGAAAGCAGTACCGTACCCGGCAAAAAAATGCGTCGAATCGGGCCATAACAAGAACAAGTTGACGATTTCCACCAACTTGGGGAGCCCCACGCATGTGTAAG
The DNA here is from genome assembly GCA_027030565.1 of Gammaproteobacteria bacterium. Taxonomy (GTDB): domain Bacteria; phylum Pseudomonadota; class Gammaproteobacteria; order JAJDOJ01; family JAJDOJ01; genus JALVEU01. The sequence goes on from JALVEU010000115.1 coordinate 11,751, forward strand.
CCCACCCACCCCCTCGCCATGCTGTGGATCACGGTGGCCGTGCTCGCGTTCTGGCATGCCGCCCGCACCGAGGAGATCCCGGCCGAGCTGGCCGACGAGATGACGGAGAGCGAGCCCCCAGCGCCGACCCCCGTACAGGCTGTCGAGGTGGTGGTGCGCCGTGGCGACACCCTCTCGGCCATCTTCAAGCGTTCCGGCCTGAAGACCTCGGCCACCCGTCTGGTCCGCTCCTCCGACGCCGCCGGCCGGCTCGCCGCCCTGCAGCCCGGGGACATGCTGCGCATCCTGGTCAACGGCGACGAGATGGAACGGCTGGAGTACGATCCCGATCCGCTGCGCCGCCTCGTGGTGCGCCGGGACGGCGCGGGGTACGCGGCACGGTGGGAACACCGCCCTGCCCAGAAACAGACCTTCGTGGCCAGCGGCACCATCACCCACTCGTTGTACCGGGACGGGAAGGCCGCGGGTCTGCCCGACTCGATCCTCGCGGAGCTGACCCGGCTGTTTGGCTGGGACATCGACTTCTCGCGCGATCTACGCGCAGGCGATACATTCACCGTCGTCTACGAGCAACATTGGCGTGACGAACGCAAGCTCGCCGACGGCCCCATCCTCGCCGCGGAATTCACCAACCGCGGGCACAGCTTCCGGGCCTTCCGCTACACCACACGGGACGGCAGGACGGCCTACTTCACGGAGCAGGGCGAGCCCGTGCAGAAGCAGTTCAGCCGCAACCCGGTGGACATGGCCCGCATCAGTTCGCGGTTCAGCCTGAAGCGCTGGCACCCGGTGCTGCACCGGTTCCGCGCCCACAAGGGCGTGGACTACGCCGCTCCGACCGGCACCCCGGTGCGCGCCACGGGCGACGGGCAGGTCATCTACAAGGGCCGCAAGGGCGGCTATGGACGCACGGTGATCCTTCAACATGGCAAACGCTATACCACGCTGTACGCCCATCTGTCGCGCTACGCGCGAGGGCTGCGCGTGGGCAACCGGGTCCGCCAAGGGCAGGTGATCGGCTACATCGGCAGCTCGGGGCTCGCCACCGGCCCCCATCTGCACTACGAGTTCCGGATCGATGGCCGACACCATGACCCGCTCAAGGTGGCGGCGCGGCGTGGCGATCCCTTGCCGCAGGCGGAGCTGCGCCGTTTCCGGGCCCACATCCAACCCCTGCGGGCCGAGCTCGAGACGCATCGGCACGTGCATCTGGCCCGCTCTGGAGACTGAGTCCTGACGGTCCCTTCAGGGGCACGGGAGTCCGCGGCGCTGTACCTGGGCCTGTTGTCCGGGACCAGTATGGACGCGGTGGATGCGGCTCTGGTCCGTTTCGCCGTCAGGGAGGCCCCACAGCTCGTCGCTGCTGCCGAGACGCCGTTGCCTCAGGATCTGGTCCGACGTACACGCCGGGCCATGCGCGAACCGGTCACGGCCGCCGAGCTGGGTGAGCTGGACGCCGCCTGGGGCGAGCTGTTCGCCAAGGCGGCCTGTACGCTCCTCCAGGACTCCGGGGTGGCTCCGGAGCAGGTCCGTGCCATCGGCAGTCATGGCCAGACACTGTGGCACGCGCCCCACGGCCCGCATCCGTTCACCTGGCAGATCGGAGACCCCAACCGCATCGCCCAGC
>JALVEU010000116.1 GCA_027030565.1 Gammaproteobacteria bacterium
GATCCCCGCCCTGGTGCGTGAGCTGCCCGATCAGGCCGTGGCGGCCATCAGTCTGATCGAGAACATCCAGCGTGAGGACCTCAGCCCGTTGGAGGAGGCAGCCGCCTTGCGCCGGCTGATCGACGAATTCGGCCTCACCCACCAGGCAGTGGCCGAGGCCGTGGGCCGATCCAGGGCGGCGGTCACGAACCTGCTGCGCCTGTTGGATCTGTCCGCGGATGCGGCCCGTCTCCTGGAAGAAGGCCTGCTGGAGATGGGGCATGCCCGTGCCCTCCTGGCGCTGCCACCCGAGCGCCAGGGCGAAGCCGCGCGCCGCGTGGTCGAGCGCGGTATGTCGGTGCGGCAGACCGAACGCTACGTCCGTCTCCTCCTGGAGCCCGGGAGCCAGCAAGAGACCACCGGGGTGTCCAGGGACCTGCACGTGGAGGAGCTCGAGCGACGCCTGGCCGAACAGCTGGGCGCCAAGGTACAGCTTCGCCACGCTCGAAGCGGCAAGGGACGGCTCGTGATCCACTACAACAGTCTGGACGAGCTCGAAGGCGTCCTTGCCCACATCCGCTGAGGGGCCGCTGAATAGGCCGCCTCTGCACATCAGTTCCCGCCAGGAGGCCGAATGTGTCCGCTGCATTCGGTTGAACGCGGTTTTGCCAATGCGTATACTTCGGCGGCCCGGCATCGCGGGGATCAACAAGGGGTTCGGTCGGCGCTGCGCAGGACGCCGCCGATCGCAGGCGGGGTCTGTATCCGGTGTACCAGCGAGTCGTTTCGATCCAGGCCGCGGTGGTCTTGTTGGCGGCCGGAGTGACAGCGCTCGTCGCGGGGACCGATGCAGCGGCTGCCCTGGGTTACGGTGGCGGGCTGGCCATCGCCAACACCGGGCTATTGGGCCGGCGTGTGGAGATGGCCGGAGAGCTGGCCAAGCAGAACCCCCAGCACGGTGCGTACGCCCTGTACGCGGGCGCTGTACAGCGCTTCGTACTGGTGCTGGTCGGTCTGGGCCTGGGTATGGGATGGCTCCGACTGGAGCCCGTCCCACTGCTGGTGGGGCTCGTCCTCGGCCAGGGGGTGCAGCTCGTGGCCACGGCCCGGAATGCGTTGCGGCCGACGTCGAAGAACGATGCTTGAACCCGCGCGCCAGTGCCCGTGGCCGGGCGAGCCGGGGCCTCCCAGGGACCCAGAACGCCGTATACGCAGCAAGCACCCGGGACAAGGGGCCTACAGTCAGGGAGTGGGGAATCCGTGAGCGAAGCCAATCTGCCGGTCACCGCCAATCCGGTCGAATACATTCAGCACCATCTGACCAACTGGTGTGTGGGTTGCGACCCGCAGACCCACAAGCCGGCCGCGATGGTGGATTTCCATGCCTTCTTTCTGGACACCTTCCTGTTTGGGGCGTTGTTGGCAGGGTTGTTCATGTGGATGGCGTGGAAGGTGGGGCGGAACCTGGATCCGGACCATCCCTCCTCCCTGCAGAACCTACTCGAGGCCGTCGTCGAGTTCGTCGACCAGCAGATCAAGGACATCTTTCCCGGGCGTAATCCGATCATCGGTCCCCTGGCGATCACCATCTTCGTCTGGGTGTTCTTCATGAACGCCATGGACCTGCTGCCGGTGGACCTGCTCCCCTGGATCGCGAGTTCGATCGGCGAACACGTATTCGGGGTCGATCCCCATCACGTCTACCTGCGCGTGGTGCCCACCACCAATCTCGATACCACCTTCGGGCTGTCGCTGAGCGTGTTCGCACTCATCATCTACTACAACGTGAAGACCAAGGGGGCAATGGGCTATATCAAGATGTTCCTTTTTCACCCCTTCGGGAAATACCTGGTCCCCGTCAACATCGTCATGACCACCATCGAAGAGATCGCCAAACCCGTGAGCCTCGCCTTACGACTCTTCGGCAACATGTTCGCCGGGGAACTGCTCTTCATGCTCATCGCGCTGTTGTCCTTCGCCTGGTATGTGCTGCCGGTGCAAGTGACCCTGGGGAGCATGTGGGCGATCTTCCATATCTTGGTCATCACGGTGCAGGCCTTCATCTTCATGCTGCTCACGGTCGTCTACCTGGCGCTTGCCCATCAGGACGATCACTGAGCCATCCCATTTCACGCGAATCAGGAGGAAACGTTCCATGGGTCCCGAACAAATCGCCACGATCTATAGCTTCACCGCCATGGGCGTGGGCATCATCCTCGCTGCTGCCGGACTGGGCTCGGCACTGGGCTGGGGGCTGATCTGCTCCAAGTTCATCGAGGGGATCGCCCGTCAGCCGGAGATGCGGCCCCAGCTCACCGGCCAGATGCTCTTCACTGGTGGCCTCATGGAGGCGTTCCCGATGATCGTGCTGGGCATCTCCATGTGGTTCATCTTTGCCAACCCGTTCATCGGCGCGGCGAAGAACGCCATGGGTGGCTGAGAGGGCTTTTTGGTCCTCCGCGCATGCTTCGCTTTCGAAACTAGGGTCCGGGTATGAACTTTACAGCCACGCTCATCGGCCAGATCCTGACCTTCGCGGTCCTGGTGTGGTTCATCAAGGGGGTGCTCTGGGAACCGATGCTGAAGGTCCTGGAGGACCGCAAGCGGCGCATCGCCGACGGGCTGGCGGCGGCCGAACGGGGCCGGCACGAACAGGAGCTCGCCGAGCAAAAGGCCAAGCAGCGTCTCCTCGAGGCCAAGCAGGAGGCTGCGGAGATCATCGCCCTGGCCCAGAAGCGGGCCAACGAGGTCATCGACGAGGCCAAGCAGTCGGCGCGTGACGAGGCCGAGCGCATCAAGGCCGGCGCCAGGGCCGAGATCGAGCAGGAGCTCAATCGCGCCCGCGAAGAGCTCCGTCAGCAGGTGGGGCGTCTGGCGGTGGAAGGCGCCGAAAAGATCCTCGCCCGCGAGATCGACGCCGAGGCCCATTCCAAACTGTTGCAACAGTTGGCGGCGGAGCTCTGAGCCATGTCCGAGAACATCACCGCCGCCCGGCCATACGCCCGCGCCGCCTACCGCTATGCCAAGGAACATGGCGTGGTGGAGGCCTGGTCACGCATGCTGGAATTCATGTCGGCGGTGATGCGCGATCCACAGGTGCGGGCGCTGCTGGACAGCCCCGCGCTGAATACCGAGCGCCGCGCGGAGCTCGTCGAGCGCCTGTGTGGCGAGGCGCTTGCGCCGGGCGGTCGCAATTTCATCCGGCTGCTGGCCGAGTACCGGCGGTTGCCCATCGTGCCGGAGGTCGCGCAGCTGTTCGAGGGGCTGCGGGCAGAAGACGAAGGTGTGGTCCACGCGGAGATCCTCTCGGCGAAGCGTCCGCGCAAGGCCGATGTGGAGCGACTCTCCGCGGCCCTGCGCAGCCGCCTCGGCAAGGAGGTGCGCGTTTCGACGCGCGTCGACCGCGACCTGATCGGGGGTGCGGTGATCCGGGCAGGCGATCTCGTCATTGACGGCTCGGTACGGGGCCGTCTGAAACAGCTCGCCACTGCCCTCACCCGCTGAGGCCGGCGCCGGCGTTCCAAGAGGAAATCGAAACATGCAACTCAATCCCACCGAAATCAGCGAACTGATCAAGCAGCGGATCGAGGAGTTCGAAGTCACTGCCGAGGCGCGGACGGAAGGGACCGTGGTGGCGGTCAGCGACGGCATCGTCCGCATCCACGGGTTGGCCGAGGTGATGGCGGGCGAGATGATCGAATTCCCGGGCGACACTTTTGGGCTGGCCCTCAACCTGGACCGGGATTCCGTCGGCGCGGTCATCCTCGGCGACTATCAGCATATCCGCGAGGGCGACACGGCCCGGTGCACCGGGCGGATCCTGCAGGTGCCGGTGGGTCGCGGTCTGCTCGGGCGGGTCGTGGATTCGCTGGGCAATCCCATCGACGGGCGCGGCCCCATTGAGGCCGAACGCTACGAG
>JALVEU010000117.1 GCA_027030565.1 Gammaproteobacteria bacterium
CTACACCTACATGTTCACCTATCCAGGCAAGAAGCTGCTGTTCATGGGCAACGATTTCGCCCAGCCCTCGGAGTGGGACTTCGCGCGCGAGCTGGAATGGCCGCTGCTGGAACACGCCAATCATCGCGGCATGCTGGCCCTGGTGGCCGAGCTCAACCGACTGCACCGCGAGTTGCCGCCTCTGTATCGCTTCGACTTCGAATCCCAGGGCTTCGAGTGGATCGAGTGCCATGACGCCCAGCAGTCGGTGCTGAGCTATCAACGCAAGGCGGGCGAGGCCTTCGCCGTGGTGGTGCTCAACTTCACGCCGGTGCCGCGTACCGGGTATCGCATCGGGGTCCCCCAGGCGGGCCACTACCGGGAGCGGTTCAATTCGGATTCGGCATTCTACGGGGGGAGCAACACCGGCAACGCCGGCGGCGTCGTGGCCGAACCCACGCCCTGGATGGGCCATCCCTGGTCCCTTTCGCTCACCCTGCCGCCACTGGGCGGCATCATCCTGATCCCCGAGGGGCTCCCGTGAAGGTCCTCTTCGTGGCTTCGGAGGCCTATCCGCTGATCAAGACCGGCGGGTTGGGCGACGTGGCCGGCAGCCTCCCCCCTGCCCTGCAAGATCTCGGTCACGACGTCCGGCTCCTGCTGCCGGCCTACCGCGACGTGCTGGAGCGGGTCCGGGGCCGCATCCAAACCCGGGCCCGGCTGGGCCTGCAAGACGGACCGGTGGCCGTGCTGGAAACCACACTCCCGGGGACGAGCCTGCCCGTGTGGCTGGTGGACGCACCGGCCTGGTTCGACCGCCCGGGCAATCCCTACCTGGACCCCCAGGGCAGGCCCTGGCCCGACAATGCGCAGCGCTTCGCCGGGCTCGCGCGCACGGCAGTGGCCATCGCCCAGGACCGTGCCGGGCTCCAGTGGCGTCCGGACCTGGTGCACACCAACGACTGGCAGACCGGGCTCATTCCGGCCCTGCTCTCATTGGAGAACGATCGGCCGAGGCAGATCTTCACCATCCACAACCTCGCCTATCAGGGCCTGTTTCCCATGGAGACGTTTCGTGAGCTCGGCCTGCCCGTCTTCCTGCAGTCCATGCACGGCCTGGAATTCCACGGCCAGCTCTCCTTCATCAAGGGAGGGCTGGTGTTCGCGGACCACATCACCACCGTGAGCCCCACCTACGCCCGTGAGATCCAGACCCCCGAGTACGGCTGCGGGCTGGAGGGCGTGCTCCAGGCCCGCAGTCGAGACCTCAGTGGGATCCTGAACGGCATCGACACCGAGACCTGGAATCCGGCCACCGATCCCCATCTCCCCTGCCGCTACGACGCCCACAGTCTGGAACGCAGGGGAAAGAACAAGGGACGGCTGCAGCGCGACTGCGGGCTGCATGTCACGGATCGCCCCACGCTGGTGGGCATGGTCGGCCGGCTCGTGGAGCAGAAGGGCATCGACGTGGTGCTCGAGGCCCTGCCGCGGCTGCTCCAGTGGCCGCTGCAGTTCGTGATCCTGGGCAGCGGCGAGCACCGCTACGAAGCGGCGCTGGAGGCGCTGGCCGCTCGTCACCGTCACCGCATGGCAGTGCATATCGGCTATGACGAAGGCCTTGCGCATCGCATCGAAGGGGCAGCCGACGTGTTCCTCATGCCGTCGCGGTTCGAGCCCTGTGGCCTGAACCAGATGTACAGCCTGCGCTACGGCGCCGTCCCGGTGGTGCGCGCCACCGGCGGACTGGCCGATACCGTGGTGGACGCCACTCCCGATCACACCATCGCCGGTACTGCCGATGGGTTCACCTTCACACCGCTGAGCGTGGAGGCCGTGCTCCATGCACTGGACCGGGCGCACTGCAGCCGCCGCAGCCGCAGTCTCTGGCGGGGCCTCCAGCGCACGGGCATGGCGCAGGACTTCTCCTGGGCGCGCAGCGCACGCGAATACAGCGCCCTGTACGCGCGCCTGCTCGGCCGCTCCGAGGCCGCCTGACCCGTCGACGGGCGGCGGGGTCTCATGGCGGATTGCATCAAGCCCCGTCTCCTGCGGGCGGTGCTGCTGTGCACCGGCCTGATGGTCCATCCGGTGCCCGCCGCCGAGGGGCGGATCGAGATCGAGGGCATCGCCGGCGAGCTGAAACAGAACGTCCTGGGCTTCCTGTCGCTGCGGACCACCGCCTGCGATGCGCCCCAATGGCGCCTGCGCGCGCGCTACCGCAAGGCCGAGGAAGAGATCCGCAAGGCCCTCGAACCCTTCGGCCATTATCGGCCTCGCATCCAAGGCGAACTGTTTCCAGCTTCGGGTCCCGGGACGTGCTGGCGGGCCCGCTTTCGCATCGATCCCGGACCCGTGGTGCACCTGCGCCGGGTGCATGTCGAGATACAGGGCCCGGCGAAGACGGACCCGGCCTTTCGTGCCCTCCTGGAACACGACCTCCCGCATCCCGGTGAGCCATTGCGCCACGCGCGCTACGAATCCCTCAAGCGTGCGCTGCTCAACCTGGCCCAAGCGCACGGCTACGTGGAGGCCCGATTCTCCACCCACGAGCTGCGGGTCGATCCCGGGGCCGGCACCGCCGACATCGACCTGGTCCTGGTCTCCGGACCACGTTATCGCTTCGGGCCTACGCATTTCGAGCAGGACGTCCTGGAGCCCCGGCTCGTTACCCGCTTCCTGGAGTATCGCAAGGGTGCGCCCTTCGACCAAGCCTTGATCGAGGACACGCAGCGGGCCCTGCTCAGCAGCGGATACTTCGCGGGGGTGATGATCCGGCCGGCGTTCCGCGCTTCCCCCAGCCACGAGATCCCCATCACCATCGAACTGCAACCGGCCAAGCGCCACCGATATGCCGTGGGGTTGGGCTACGCCACCGACATCGGCCCCCGTTTCAGCGTCGAATACGAAAACCGCAGGATCAACCGCCGCGGCCACCGCCTGCGTTTCCGGGCCACGGGCTCGCCGGTCAAGTCGGAGGCCTCCCTCGTATACACCCTGCCGCATGGTAATCCGGCCAAGGAATACTATGACCTCAACGCAGGCTTCAAACACGAGGTCACCGGGAACACGGCCAGCGATATCGCCCGCGTGTCGTTCGGCCGCAGCGACCTCCTACCCTGGGACTGGCGCCAACGCGTGTTCCTGGACCTCTCTTACGAAGACTTCGACGTGGCCGATCAGGCCGGGGCCACACTCCTGCTCATGGCCGGCGGCGCCTGGAACCGCCGGCGCACCGACGATCCGGTGCATCCGTCCCGAGGCCACCGGGTGGGCATTGAGCTGCGCGGCAGTGCTGCAGAGCTGGTCTCGGACGTGAGCTTCCTGCAACTGGCCGCCCGGGGCAAATGGATCCACGCGGTTCATCTCTTCGAACCTCGGGTCAAGCAGACGCGCATCCTGCTGCGCGGTGATGCAGGCACCACCTGGGTCGACGAGGTGACCAGACTCCCGGAATCGATCCGATTTTTCGCCGGTGGCGATCAGAGCGTGCGCGGCTTCGGCTACAAGTCCCTGGGTCCGCGCAACGCCGCTGGCGAGGTGATCGGTGGCCGGCACTTGGTGACGGCCAGTTTCGAAGTGGATCAGTACTACTTCGAGAAGTGGGGCCAGTGGGGCCTGGCGGCCTTTGTCGACGCCGGCAACGCCTTCGACCGCCGCTTCGACGAAGTGGAGGTGGGCGCCGGATTGGGGTTGCGCTGGCGCGCGCCCATTGGGGGCACCATCCGGCTGGACGTAGCGTTCGCGCTCACCGAACCAGGGACACCGATCCGCATCCACTTCACCATGGGACCGGACCTGTAGCCCGGTATCCCGCCACTGCATCCACGGCGCCGCCGATTGCGTATGAGTGTGTAACGGCAAGCGGGCCCGGGCCGCCGCGCCGCAACACCCAAGGTCCATCTGCGGCTATCCAA
>JALVEU010000118.1 GCA_027030565.1 Gammaproteobacteria bacterium
TGTCCTCACCTACGACATGGTGCGCCGGGGCACGGCGGTCCTGGGAGAGACCGGGTTGCGGATGCACGAATACGTCCACGAGGGCATCCCGGTCACGGCGCTGCATCACCCGGAGTTTCCGGACTTTGATTTCGGGCTGCGTGATGCACCGTTCGAGGACGCGGCGCGTGCGCTCATGCGCCGGCATGGGATCGATCTGTATCACTGTGCCCATCCGTTTCGCATCGGCGGCTCGGTGTTCGCCGCCCGGGAGCTCGGCCTCCCCGTGGTGCTCATGCTCACCGACTACTGGCTGTTGTGCCCCATGGGGATCCTGCGCCGATCCGACAACGTGCTGTGCGAGGGCCCGAACGGGGGGGCCAACTGCACCCGGCACTGCTATACGGGCGGCACGATGGAGCGATTCGCCCGACGGGCCGCGGACGCCGAGGACCTGGCCGCGGCGGCGGACGTGCTGTTGTCGCCGTCGCGATTCCTGATCAGCGTATTCCGCTACAACGACTTCGCCCACGCCGGGCGGATCCGCCATGCACCCCACGGCTTCGACTACTCTCTCGTCCAGGGTATTCACGAGCATCGACTGGACCCGGACGCGGTCACCCTGGGCTACATCGGCACGATCCAGTATCACAAGGGGGTGCATGTGCTCGTGGAGGGCTTTCGCAGGGTGGAGGCGCCCAATCTGCGCCTCAAGGTCTGGGGTGGCAGCTTCCACGAGCAGCAGTACGAGAAGAAGGTGCGTGCCGCGGCGGCTGGTGATCCCCGCATCGAGTTTCTCGGGCCGTATGCCCACGATGCCCTGCGTGAGGTGCTGGAGCAGGTGGACATGGTGGTGGTGCCCTCCGTCTGGTACGAGAACGCACCACTGACCATCACCTCGGCCCTGGCGGCGGGCGTGCCGGTGATCGCCTCGGATATCGGCGGCATGGCGGAGTTCGTGCAAGACGGCATCAATGGGCTGCTGTTCAGGATGGGCGATGCGGAAGACCTGGCCCGTCGGATCGACGAGATCGCACGCGAACCGATGCGCATCGAGCGGTTGCGCGAGGGGATCGCGCCGCCGCCCGGACTCGAGGAGGAGGCCTTCCGCATGGAACGGCTGTACAAGCGTCTGCTGCGCGACCGGGCGCACCCGCAACAGACGAAGGAGGATGTGAGCCGGTCCCTCGCCCCGGGGCCGCTCTGATCCCGCAGCCCCGGGCCGCCGCGGCCTGGCGTATCCGGACCCATGGTCACCTCTTCGAACGGCACCGACCCAGCCCCCCGAACCCCCACCGCGCGGCGGCGTACGGTGTGGTTGCACATCGGCCTGCACAAGACGGCCTCCACCTTCATACAGGAGACGTTGCAGTCCAATGCGCAGGCGCTGGCACGCCAGGGTTTCCTCTATCCGCGCGCAGGGCGCTTGGGCGCCGGGCATGCCCTCCTGGCCTACCCCCACCTGCCGGTCCAGCGCGCCGCCGAGGCCGACGTGGCCCCTCATCTGGCCGCGGCCGAGGGGGCCTGGGCGGCGCTGGAAGAGGAACTGCGCAGCCAGCCGGCGCCGCAGGACATCATCCTGTCCTCGGAGTATTTCTCTCTCGTCGAGGATGTGGGAGCACTGCAGGCGGCCTGTGCCGCGCTGGGGGAATCGACGCGCGTCGTGGTCTATCTGCGGCGTCAGGATCGGCTGCTGGAGGCGGGTTACAACCAGGCAGTGAAGGCGGGCCTGGAGACGCGTCCGCTGCTCCTGGGCCCGGTGCTGCCCGAGCGCCTGGACTGGTATCGGCTCCTCGAACGTTGGGCCGGCCCGTTCGGTCGCCGGAACGTGATCGTGCGTGTGTTCGAGGAAGCGGTTGCAGGCCCCGGAATCCTGAGCGATTTTTGTGCTGCGGTGGGCCTCGACCCGGAGCCCCTGGTGCCCTCCGAGCGGCGCAACACCCGTCTGGCCAACGAGCTGCTCGGGTACCGGCGCGTGGAGAACCGGCTGGGGCTCGTGGACAGTCGGCTCACACAGCTGGCCACACGACGGATGCGCTCGGCGGGCTGGCCGGACTCGGCGGTGCTGCCGGCTGCCGAGCGGCGTCGTGTGGTGGCGGCCTTCCAGGAGTCCAACGAGCGAGTGGCACGGGAGTACTTGGGGCGGACGGACGGGCGGCTCTTCGATACCGCGGGCCTCGCGGGTCCGGAAGAGGCGGCCTCGGAATCGGCTGGCGTGGGCGTGGCGCTGGCGGTGGCCTGGGCGGAGCTCGACGCGGAACTCGCCCGGCTGCGCGACGAGGTTGCCGAGCTGCGCCGCGCGCTGGAGCGCACCGAACGCCGTTGCGCCAGGCCGGGCCTGCGCCGGCGTCTGGCCCGGTGGCTGCGGCGTGTCAAGCGCCCCGAGGGGTGACGAGCTCCGGATAGTATTTCTCGATGAATCCGTGTGTCTCGCGCATATAGCCGGCCGCCTCCTCGGCGCCCATGGCCTCCCTCCAGCGGCCGGCGCCACTGCCCTGCATGCGCGTGGCTTCCGGGGCCCTGGCCGTATCGCTCCCGTCGGCGGTGCGCACCAGGGCATGGGCCGGGATGGTGGCGAGCTCGGTCATGGCCTGGAAGGTCTCCTCGGCGGTATCGAGCGCCAGCCAGTGGAAGATCCCTTCCAGGGTCGCGCGCAGCTTGCCGACCAGGTCTTCGTAGCGCAGTACGTACAGCGCCGGCTCGGGGATCTCCGCGACCTGTCGCTCATAGCCCTCCGTGATGAGCTTCCAATGTTCGAAGGCCTCCGCGCGATTCCATCGATTCATGGCCGCGATGGAACAGATCACGTCCAGCGGATGGCGGACGATATAGACGTATCGCGCCTGCGGGAACCAGCGCAGCAGACTGGGCAGGCACTGATCGAAGTGTGGGTGTTTGTCCCCCCACAAGCGCAGCGTGGCCGTCCGCGCGGGTCCGGCCAGTCGGGCGTAGAAGCCCCGGACGAGGATCGGTACCAGCACGTCGAGCCACTCGGCCCATTCATCGTGGAATTCCTTGGACTCGATCTCGTAGGGCAGACCGGCGGGGCGGCGCGCCCGCATGGCGTGGATCGCGTAGTGCATCTGCACCAGTGCACCGTTCTCGTTGGTCACGAAGGCCGCGGGATGTGCGTCGAGCAGCCGGGCGAGCAGTGTGGTGCCCGAGCGCGGCGTGCCCAGGACGAACAGGGGTCGGGCGCCTTCCAGCCGCCGCGCCTGCTCGGCGAGCTCGGACAGTTGCGTCGGGATGCCCAGGCGCCTGAGCAAGGCCGCCTTCCAGGCCATGGGTTGCGGTCGATTCGAATCCACGGGCTCTGCGGGGTGTCGTGTGGGAGGTCGGTCAGCGTCTCCGGAGCCCGGCGCGGGCGCGGTCCATGCCCCGGCGGGCCGCGGGCTCAGTCCTTACGGTCCTTGCCATACCAGCGGGCCAGTCGCGAGGCGTGTTCGATCTCCTGCACGAATGCGTCATTGTGGATCACCTGGTTGTGCCGGGGATGGCTGGAATCCGCGCGGACCAGGGTGGAGAAGGCGTCGATGAACAGCCGTCCCAGGCCCCAAGGTACCAGCTCTTGGGTGATGCAGCGCAGCCCCTTGGTCTGTGCGGTGCGGGCCAGCCACCGGGCGCTGGGTCCGGGATCGCGCAGGTGCAGGCTGTCGTCCCAGCAGCCGAGGCGCTGCAGCTCCGCCTCGAGGCCCTGCACGGAGCGGATGCCGTCCAGGGCCTCGCGGTACTCGCCGACGTTGGAATGATGGATGAAGGCCGCGCCCTCGGGTTTGAGCACGGCGGCGATCTCCTCCAGGTACGCCTCCAGCACCGCGCAGTCGGCGTGGACCAGGGAATCGAAGCTGAACACCAGATCCACGGAACCCGCCGCCACCTGCCCCAGGGTGGTGCCGTCGGTGAGGACG
>JALVEU010000119.1 GCA_027030565.1 Gammaproteobacteria bacterium
GCACCCGATCCCATGGAGGCCCTCCAGGCCATCGAGGCCGAAATCGGCCCGGCCTGAAGGGTCCTGTGCCTTGGGTCACGGGCCCCCGGAACGAAACGCGTTAACGTAGAGAACGGCTCGGACCCACGTGGGCGGCCGCACGGGAAGCGGCCCGCGGAGGTGGTGGACACCGTCCGAAGCCCATGGGTCGAGCTTTTCTCACCGCAACTCAAGACCACAAGGGTCCCTCGATACAATCACACAGGGGGTGCAATGCGAAAGATCCGAAAGGCCGTCTTTCCCGTGGCGGGCCTGGGGACACGATTTCTGCCTGCGACCAAGGCCAATCCCAAGGAGATGCTGCCGGTGGTGGACAAGCCGCTCATTCAGTACGCGGCCGAGGAAGCCGTGGCCGCGGGGATGGACGTGCTGGTGTTCATCACCGGTCGCAACAAGCGCTCGATTCCCGACCACTTCGACAAGGCCTATGAACTGGAGAGCGAGCTCGAGCGACGCAACAAACACGCGCTACTGGAGATCGCTCGCAACGTCCTCCCGTCACACGTAACCTGCGTCTATATCCGCCAGTCCGAGGCCCTGGGTCTGGGCCACGCAGTGCTGTGCGCAAAGCCGGTCATCGAGACTGGCGAGCCTTTCGCCGTGATCTTGGCCGACGATCTCATCGACGGCGGCCGGGAGAGCTGCATGGAGCAGATGGTGCGCGTGCACGCCGAGACCGGCTGCGGGCTCATCGGCGTGGAGGAGGTGCCCCGTGAGGAGGTCTCCGCCTACGGCATCATCGAGGGGACACGCCGCAACGACCGGCTCTGGGACATTCGCGGCCTCGTGGAGAAGCCCCCCGTGGAGCATGCGCCGTCCAACATGGGCATCGTGGGCCGCTACATCCTCGACTATGCCGTGTTCGAACACCTGGAGCGGGCGGAGGCCGGCAGCGGAGGCGAGATCCAGCTGACCGATGCCATGGCGGCCCAGATCGTGGCTGGACAGCCCATGTGTGCCTACGAGTTCGAGGGCAGGCGCTATGATTGCGGCAGCAAACTCGGCTACCTGGAGGCCAATGTGGAGTACGGATTGAAGCACCCGGAGCTGGCCGATGCCTTTCGCGACTACCTGCGCGGGCTGGCCGGCTCCCTCTGAGGGGATGCGGCTGGGGTACATCCCGGGGCGAGGTTGGTTGCCGGCGGTGCTGGGCGTGCTGCTGGAACTGGCGGCATGCCCACCGGCTGCTGCAGCGGCCGATGTGCAGGCTGCCATGACCGCCATGAAACGGGGCGTGGACTGGATCCTCGCCCATCCGGCCACGGCTCACGACGGCGGCTTCAAGGACTTGGTGGATGAGGCGCTGTTCTTCCGCGTATTCCTGCAATGGGGCCGGAAGTGCTGTCCGGACCCGCGCCTGTCCGCCGCCCGCGACCGCGCGCTGGACCGGCTCCTGGACTCCGGGGTGATGGAGCGCTGGATCGGACGCCCCCATAAGTCCCTTCTGGATCACTACCATGTCTTGCTGGCCGCCTATCTGCTCGAGCAAGGAGGGCGGGGTGTGCCACACCGCGAAGAGCTGATCGCTCAGGCAGAACGGGCGCTTGCTACCGACCGCAATGGTCTGTCCACCGTACGCCTGGCCGTGGCCCTGCTGCTGCGGCGCCTCGGGGCCGAGCCGCCGCTCAGCCCGGAGGCGTTGCGCGAGACCGGATTCGTCGCCCGGCTCACCGCACCGCACAGCCCAGGACGCACATTGGGAGCCCGGCGAGCCCTGGACCTGCATCCGTTCGTGTTCTATGCCCTGGTCCACGAGATCGCGCTGCTCACCGATTTCGGTGCGCTGCAGCCCTCGCCTTGGTTGGCGTCGCGCCGGGCGGCGCTTCTGGACTTGCTCGAGGCCGGCGTCCGTCAGGCCCTAGCCGCGGGTAGCGTGGATCGCCTGTCGGAGCTGCTGCTCGCCATGGACATCCTGGGTGGTTGCGGCCGGCCCGTGGTGAACGAGGCCGTGGACTTCCTCGTCTCCACCCAGCTGCCCGACGGCAGCTGGGGCGTACAGACGCGTCGTCGGGCCAATCCGGTGCGTCATGCGGTGCAAACGGCCACGGCCGCACTCATGGCCGCTCAGGGCTGTGGTGCCGGCGCCTATGCCGTTCGGCTCCACGACAGTCCAGATAACGTTGGGGTTCTCCCAGCAGCCGACGAGCAGACTGAACACCGCAAGCTGCCCGCCCAGCGGGGCGAGCGCAGGGCATTGCGGGCGGTGGTATTCACGCCGGGTGCGTGTCGCGAACCTGAGACCTCATGAGCGGCTGTGGCTGTGAAGTGGAGATCCGGGACGCAGCGCAGCGCCGCGTGCTCTACTGGCTGCTGGGCATCAACGCGGCCATGTTCTTGGCCGAGTTTGGCGTGGGCTGGATCGCCGACTCCACGGCACTCATTGCCGACTCCCTGGATATGCTGGCCGACGCCATCGTCTATGGCCTGGGACTGTACGCGGTGGGCCGCAGCGCCGTCGAAAAGGCCCGGGCGGCGCGTGTGAGCGGATGGTTCCAGATGGGCCTGGGCGTGCTGATCCTGGCCGACATCGCACGCCGGGCCGTTTTCGGCAGCGAGCCGGTCTCTGCCCTGATGATGGGCATGGGGGCCGTGGCGCTGGTGGCCAATGTGACCTGCCTCGCCCTGATCCGTGCCCATCGGGAGGGCGAGGTGCACATGCGCGCGAGCTGGATCTTCTCGGCCAACGACGTGATCGCCAACCTGGGCGTGATCCTCGGCGGACTGTTGGTCTGGTGGCTCGGCAGCCGTTGGCCGGACCTATTGATCGGCGCCGTGGTGGCAGTCTTCGTGCTGCGTGGGGCAGGGCGCATTCTGGCCGAGGCGCGGGCCGAGCAGGCCGCAGCCGCCTCTTCCTGTAGGGCGTCGGGCTGCGGTGGCCCCTGAGCCGCGCCCGAGAGGAAGCTGCCGTGAAGCGCCAGTATCTGGGCGACGCCAAGGACAGCTTCAAGTGGGATTACCACGATTTCCTGACCACGGCACTGGCTTGTCGGCGCCTCGACGTGGTCTGCATGCTGACGCCAGACGACGGCAGCGGCCATGGACAGACCGATCCGGACCGATTCCCCGGCCGGGCCGAGGTCATTGGGTTCTGCGCCGACCTGCGCCGCTTGCGCTCGATCGAGGCGGCGGCGGACCTGCCACGGATCACCGGGGCCGAATACCGGCTGCACCTGCACGGGGCCGACAGGTATTTCGACGGCCGGGACCGCAGCGCCTACTTCCGGGCGGTGGCGCGCAGGCAGGTGCGGCAGGTGATCCTGATCGACGCCGACAATGGATTCGAGCCCACCCGGTCGTGCACGGTGAAACACGTGGCCTATGACGATGTCCGGGGCCTGCTCGATGCGGTCCATCCGGAGACCGTGATCTCCGTGTTTCAGCACCACCGGCGTCGTCGCTTTCCCGAGGATTTCGCGCAGATCCGGGACCGACTGGGACCGGTGCCCGCAGTTGCCGTCTACTGGCAGATGCTCATGTTCGTGGCGGTGAGCCGTTCCGCGCATGCCATCGCCGCTGTGGCGAACGCCAATACGGACTACGCCCGAATGCGTCCGGTCCGGGCCCTGGGTCGGCCGGCGTTTGCGGATACGAGTCCTCGCCCGCCCAGTAGTCCACGGCCGCATTCCGCAGCGGATACAGTGTGAACGTGCGCTTCGAGCGGTCGCCGCCCGGAGGGCTGCCGGCATATTCCAACGAGCCGGCCTGGGGGCCGCAGCGGTCTCGGTGGAGACGTTGTGCGACAAGGAGGCGCCGTTCGGTCTCCCTGGCCGGACCGGGATGCGGGACTCATGTCGCTCCCACCCATCCGAGCCTTCGTGCGA
>JALVEU010000120.1 GCA_027030565.1 Gammaproteobacteria bacterium
GCTATAGGCAGCCGGGTGAGACTCGCGGTGCGCAGCACCTGGATTCCGGAGTGTGTGCAGGCCCCGCCGAATACGGAAGTGGTCTCCACGGCCAGCCAGTGGACGGGGGTGGGGGAATGCTTCGGCAGGTAACCGCCTCCGGCCGGCGCGTCCACCACCAGCTGGCCGGGTGAGAGGCGGGCCAGCTCCAGGATCATCTGGAATTCCTGGGCCCGGGCTGCAGGATACAGACGCATGGCCCGGTCATAGCTGTCTCCGCGCCGCTCGAAGATCTTGGGATAGCTCTCAAAGGCCATGGTGGTATATCAGGCTGCGTGCCGGCCGAGGTTGCGGGGGTTAGGCAGTAGCAGCGTCGGCCTCCCGGACCCGCTCGCGTATCATACGGACCATGGCCGAGACGATGGTCCGAACGTGCCTGGGCAGCCCACCCCGCGCATCGTTGGCCAGCCTCGCACCGGCGTTGACCTCGAAGACGACGAGCCGGCCGTCCTGTAGTCTCGCGCAGTCCACGGCGAAATAGTCCAATCCCACGCGACGGTGGATCTCGTCGATCGCCGGGACCGACGCGGGATCGAAGTCCTCGATGAACCGCATCTCCTCGGCCCGCAGGGCGGGGTCCGCCGCCATGCGGTCCCGGCGATTGCGCTGATGGATGTTCCACTGGTCGGTGATGATCATGTGCCTGGGGTAGGGTCGGCCGTCGACCACGAAGAAGCGCAGCTTCCGGTACAGCCCGTCCGGCGAGCGGAAGTCGACGAAGGAGGTGAGATAATAGTCTCGTCCGTCGAAGGCGTATTTCTCCAGCGTGGGCAGATCGCCGGGGCCGGTGATCCGGTCCAGTGCGGTGCCCCCATGGGTGCCTGCAGGCCGGAAGAGGAACGGATAGTCGATGCCGCCGCGGCGGACCACAGCCTCCACGTCCGCCAGGCGGCGTGGTGCCACGCGCAGCGTGCGCGGTACGTGCAGGCCTTCGACATCCTGCAGCATGGCGGCGATTCCGTCGCGTGTGGTGCGCAGCACCCGGGTCGGGTGGTTGATCACCGGGACCGCGGCCCCTTCCAGCAGGGATGCCGCCTCTTCCAATGCCAGGTGCGAGGCATCCGGATCGGCGATGGAATTGACCACGACGTCGAAGTGGTTCACCCGGGGGAGCGAACGGGTACGGCCCTCTCCCAAGAGCAGTGCCTTGGTGACCTTGAGGCCCGAACCGCGGGGAACGTAGCGCAGAAAGTCCTCGGTCCCTTGGAACAGGAGGTGCAGGGCGCCGTTGGGCAGCTGCTCGGCCTGGACCAGACCACTGTCCTGTACCCCCATCAACGAGAGGACACGGATCACCGCGTCAGCCCCAGGATGCCGATGATGATCAGATACAGGGCCACCACGTAGTTCAGCAGCCGTGGGAACACGAGGATGAGGATCCCCGCGATCAGGGCCACCAGGGGCTGGATGTTGTGGATGGGCATCGATGCTCTCCGTGTAGTGCCCGTGTGGAATGCGAAACGATCCGCTTCGCCGAAACTCTACTGCCGTTTGCCGGTCTCGATATTGACGAGCCGCCCGTTGACGAAGCGCAGGACCTTGATGAAGCGGTTGGGGCCCTGCAGGTAGGTCCATTCCTCGACCAGGACGCCCCTGGATCCGGCGCCCCCCGAGAGGGTCTGCCGGAACGCGGGCGGCCCGCAGCGGGCCAGCACCAGGGCGGGGGGATCGCCCGTGGAGATGATCTTGCCCTGGCAGCGCCACAGTGCTGCCTGCAGGGTGCTCGCCCACAGGCTCAACGCACCGCCGAGCAGAAGCGGTAGGATGGTGGATCTGTTCACCGACAGGCCCCGAGGTATGTCAAAGACGAATCCCATAAAGCCCAATTCGATCTACCTTGTCAAGGTATGGCCGGCCGGGGTACGCGCGGCTCACTGGCTGCTGGCGGCGGGTTTTGTGGTCCTCATGACCACCGGTTGGATCATGGCTTCAGGGCGGTATCTGGGCGAGGCGCCCGTGGACTTCCATTATCTCGCGGCCTATCTGCTGCTGGCTGGACTGGTGCTGCGCGGCTGGCTGCTCGTCACGCATCCAGCAGTGGGAAACTGGCGGGCGCTGTGGCCGTCGGCGGGGCAGTGGCGGGCGATGCCCGCCATGCTCCGATTCTATCTGAGCCTGGGCCGCTCCGAGCTGCCCAGGTGGTTTGCACACAATCCCCTGTGGGCGCCGGTCTACCTGGTCTGGATGCTCCTCCTGGCAGCGCAGGCAGGGCTGGGTCTGGCGGCGATCCAGGGTTGGGGAGAGGCCGACGCCGTGCTCGACTGGCACGAAGGGCTTGCGCAGATACTGGTCGCCCTGTTCGGTTTCCATCTGCTCGCGGTGGTGCTCCATGAACTGCGCGGCAGGCGGTGTGACACCTCTGCCATGGTCCATGGATACCGCGTGTTCGACCTGCCACCGGTGGAATCGGACTCGGCCTTCGGCGAGGACGCGCGGATCATACGGTTTGAGCCGCGCACCCAGGGACGGCGTGACGGATGAGTGTGGCGTTTCCGCCCAGTGCTCCCCCACCCCTGGAGCGAGCCGTGCTACGCCGCGAGCTGGCCGACTTCGAGGTGCGAGAGGTCTGTCCCGTGGTGCCGGACCCCGGCGGCGAGCACTTGTGGCTGCGGGTCCGCAAGAAGGGGTGGAACAGCGCCGACGTGGCGCGGGTCCTGGCCCGAGCGACGGGCCTGCGGATCCGAGACGTGGGCTACGCCGGTCTCAAGGACCGCAACGCGGTGACCGAGCAGTGGTACAGTCTGTGGGTTCGTCGCAGAGCCGAGCCCTCCCTGGACGACCTGCCCGAGGGCATCGAGGTGCTGGAACGCCGGCGCTGTGCCCGCAAGCTGCGCCGCGGGATGCACACGGCCAACCGGTTTCGGATCCGGCTGCGGGAGGTGATGGGCGATTGGGCGCGGTTGGAGGTCCGTCTGGGATACCTGGCCGAACGGGGGTTTCCCAACTATTTCGGGCCGCAGCGCTTCGGCCGCAACCACGCCAACGTCACACGCGCTGCCCGGTATTTCGAGACCGGCGGCACGGTGCAGAACCGCCATGTACGTGGCATTTGGATCTCTGCGGCTCGGGCATGGATCTTCAATCAGGTGCTGAAGAGGAGGGTGGAGCAGGGATGGTGGGGTGACCTCGCGGCGGGGGACGTCCCGGATGCCACGGGTATGCCCACGGGGCCGCTTTGGGGTGCCGGACCGTTGGCGAGCTCGGGGCCCGTCGCTGCCCTGGAAGAGGCGATAGCGGCCGCATTCCCCCTGCTGCGGGAGGGACTCGAACGCACGGGCATGCCCATGCAGCGCCGACCCCTGGTGGCGCGGGCCCACGGCCTGCACTGGGTCGTGCACCGGCGCGAGGGCATCGTGGAGCTGGCCTTTGCGCTCGATCCCGGTGTTTATGCCACTGCCTTGCTCGCCGAGCTCGCCGACACATGGGGGGCGTAATCGCCTGAGGGGCGGCTTCGGACCATCACCGCCGTCTCAACAGGACATAGAGGGCCCCGGTACCCCCATCGACTGGACGGGCGGAGGCAAACGCCAGTACCGTGTCGCAGCGGCGTAGCCAGCTGGCGACCGCCGGCTTGAGCACCGGGCCTCGATTGCCGGAGCGCCGACCCTTGCCGTGGATCACGCGCACGCAGCGCAAACCCCGGTGCGCGGCCTCACGTACGAAGTCGTACAATGCCGCCCGGGCCTGCGTACTGGTGCAGCCATGTAGGTCAAGCTCGGCCTCGATGGCGTACTGACCCCGATGGAGCTTGCGCAGGGTGGCCTTGCGCACCCCGGGGCGGTGAAATTGCTCGGGGACACCGGGCA
>JALVEU010000121.1 GCA_027030565.1 Gammaproteobacteria bacterium
CCTGGAGGCGGTGCGCGTACGTTACCTGGGCAAGAAGGGCCTGATCACGGCCCAGCTCAAGGCGCTGGGCGGGCTCGATCCGGAGCGGCGGCGTGCACAGGGACAGCGCATCAACCAGGCCAAGCAGGCGGTCCAGTCGGCCATCGAGGCGCGCCGGGAGGCCCTGAGCGCCGAGCGAATCCGCGCCCGCTTGGAGGCCGAGCGTATCGACGTCACACTACCCGGGCGCGGGCTGCCGCCGGGTGGGCTTCATCCGGTGACGCGGACCATGCAGCGCATCGAGTCCTTGTTCGCGCAGATCGGGTTCGATGTGGCGCAGGGCCCGGAAGTCGAGGACGAGTACCACAATTTCGAGGCGCTCAACATCCCCGCGCACCATCCGGCACGCGCCATGCACGACACGTTCTATTTCCCGGATGGCAGGCTGCTGCGTACCCACACGTCTCCCGTGCAGATTCGCGTCATGGAGCAGACTGCACCGCCGATCCGTATCATCGCCCCCGGACGTGTCTACCGTTGCGACTCGGATCTCACCCACAGTCCCATGTTCCACCAGGTGGAGGGACTCCTGGTGGACGAGGATGTCGCCTTCTCCCATCTCAAGGGCGTCCTGGACCAGTTCCTCCGCGCCTTCTTTGAACGGGACGATCTGCCCACGCGTTTCCGCCCCTCCTACTTCCCGTTCACCGAGCCTTCCGCCGAGGTGGACATCCAGTGCGTGATCTGCGGCGGCGAGGGCTGTCGCGTGTGCAGTCACAGCGGCTGGCTGGAGGTGATGGGCTGCGGGATGGTCCACCCCAAGGTGTTCGCTGCAGTGGGCATCGACGCTGAGCGCTGGACGGGTTACGCCTTCGGTCTCGGAGTGGAGCGGCTGGCCATGCTCCGTTACGGAGTGGACGATCTGCGTCTGTTCTTCGAGAACGACCTGCGCTTCCTGCGCCAGTTCCGGTAGTGCGCGGAACACATGAAAAAAACATCTCAAGATATGGATAATCAACGCCTCTATGCAGCGAACTTCCGGATAACGCTGGCATGCGGCTCGCACGGTCGCGGCGCCTGCGCCCGCGGGGGGCACTGCGCTGAGCGCCTGGGGATCCACGGCTCATGAGGTTCAGTGAGCGCTGGCTTCGGGAGTGGGTCGATCCCCATGTGGATGCCCGTACTCTGGGGGAACGGCTCACCATGGCCGGGCTCGAGCTGGCCCGCCTCGAGCCGGCGGCACCGGCCTTTTCCGGGGTGGTGGTGGCGCGGGTGCTGGCGGTGGAGCCCCACCCGGATGCCGACAAGCTGCGGGTGTGCCGGGTCGACGATGGCGGTGCCGTCCCCGTGCAGGTGGTGTGCGGTGCGCCCAACGTGCGTCCCGGCATGAAGACGCCCCTGGCGCGCGTGGGGGCCGAGCTGCCGGGCGGGCTGCGGATCCGCAAGGCGCGGCTGCGTGGTGTGGAGTCCTCGGGCATGCTGTGCTCGGCTGCGGAGCTGGGGCTCGCCGAGTCCGCGGCGGGGCTGATGGAGCTGCCCGAGGACGCGCCGGTGGGGGAGGACCTGCGCCGCTACTTGGATCTGGACGATCTGGTGTTCGAGCTCGATCTCACCCCCAACCGGGGGGACTGTCTGAGCATCGCCGGCCTGGCCCGGGAGGTGTCGGCGCTGACGGGGGCGCCCTTGCATCCGGTGGAGGTGGCACCCGTGGCGCCCAAGGCCGCCGACACCTTTCCGGTGGATGTCGAGGACGTCCAGGCCTGCCCGCGGTACGTGGGGCGGGTCGTACGGGACATCGACCCGCAAGCGCGCACGCCGCTGTGGATGCAGGAGCGCCTCCGGCGCAGCGGCATCCGCTCCATTCATCCGGTCGTGGACGTGACCAACTACGTGATGCTCGAGCTGGGCCAGCCCATGCATGGGTTCGACCTCGATGCCCTGCAGGGCCGGATCGTGGTGCGGCACGCCCGGAAAGGGGAACACCTGGAACTGCTCGACGGTGAGACCGTGACCCTGCGTGCCGACACCCTGGTGATCGCCGATGGGCGAGGGCCCGTAGCCATTGCCGGCGTGATGGGAGGGGCGCCGACGGCCGTGGGTGCCAGCACGCGGAACGTGTTCCTGGAAAGCGCCTTTTTCCCTCCGGCGGCCATTGCGGGCCAGGCCCGTACCTATGGCCGGCATACCGACTCCTCCCATCGTTTCGAGCGGGGGGTGGATCCCCAGCTCCAGCGCCGGGCGCTGGAGCGGGCCACGGGCCTGCTCCAGGAGATCGCCGGCGGCGAGGCCGGTCCGATCGTGGAACGTGTGGTGGAAGCGTACATTCCGGCGAAACGGCCCATCGGGCTGCGCGAGGCCCGGATCTGCCGTTTGCTTGGTGTGGCCGTGCCGCCCGGGGAGGTGGTGCGGATCCTGGAGGCGCTGGGCTGTACGGTCGAGGACAGTGGCGACGAGGTGGGTTGGCACGTGACGCCACCCAGCTTCCGCTTCGACCTGGAACTGGAGGTGGATCTCATCGAGGAAGTCGGCCGTGTGCACGGCTACGACCAGGTGCCCGATGCGCTGCACGCCTATGCGCCGCGCATCCGTCCGCGCTCCGAGGCCCGTCTCCCGGAGATTCGACTCAAGGAGGCGCTGGTGGATCGGGGCTGGCACGAAGTGGTGACCTTCAGTTTCGTGGACGAAGCCGTCGACCGCATCTTCGCACCCGACGCCGAGCCGCTGCGGCTCACCAATCCCATCTCCAGTGAATTGAGCGTCATGCGCAGCACGTTGTGGTCCGGAATGCTCCCGGTGCTGCTGCGCAATCTCAACCGTCAGCAGTCCGACCTGCGCCTGTTCGAGGCCGGGCTGCGGTTTGTGCAGCACGACGGTGCGCTGATCCAGGAGCCCGCGTTGGCTGGGCTGGCCACCGGGCGGGCCCTGCCCGAGCAGTGGGGGGCCGGTGACCGGGCATTGGATTTTTTCGACGTCAAGGGCGAAGTCGAGGCGCTCTTTGCGCTGGGCGGCCGTTCGGTGCGTTTCGAGCCCGCCGCGCTTGCAGGGCTGCACCCGGGCCAGAGTGCAAGGGTGCTGGACGGTGATCGGGAGGTCGGGCGTCTTGGTGCGTTGCACCCGGAGGCCGGGGCGCGGTTGGGCGTGCGTCAGCCGGTCTATCTGTTCGAGCTGGCACTGGAGCCGCTGTCCCTGGCGCGAGTGCCGCGCTTCGAGCCGTTGTCGCGTTTCCCGGCGATCCGCAGGGATCTGGCGGTGGTGGTGGACGCCGGGGTTCCCGCCGAACGCATCCTTCAGGCCGTGCGGGAGGCGGGCATCGGCCCGTTGCGCGATGTGGTGCTGTTCGACGTCTACACTGGAAAAGGCGTGCCGGACGGGCGAAAAAGCGTCGCTTTGGGCTTGATTTTACAGGATTTGTCGCGCACCCTAACGGATCAAGAAATCGACGCGATGGTGGCCGGCGTGGTCCACCGGCTGCGTCAGGACTTGGGGGCATCACTCAGGAAATAGTCTATGGCACTGACCAAAGCGGACATCGCCGAGCGTTTGTTCGAAGAGCTGGGACTCAACAAGCGCGAGGCCAAGGAGTTGGTCGAGACGTTCTTCGAGGAGATTCGCTGCGCGCTCGAGGCGGGTCGTCAGGTGAAGCTTTCCGGTTTCGGCAACTTCATGCTGCGGGACAAGAATCAAAGGCCTGGCCGCAATCCCAAGACCGGAGAGGAGATCCCCATCTCGGCCCGGCGGGTGGTCACCTTCCGGCCGGGGCAGAAACTCAAAGCGAGGGTGGAGGCCTATGCTGGAACCCGGGAACAATAACGAACTGCCGCCGATCCCCGCCAAACGGTATTTCACCATCGGTGAGGTGAGCGATCTGTGCGGCGTCAAGCCGCACGTGCTGCGTTATTGGGAGCAGGAGTTCCCGTCGCTCAAGCCGGTCAAGCGACGCGGGAACCGCAGATACTATCAGCGGCACGACGTCATCCTGATCCGAGAGATCCGCAGTCTGCTCTATGAACAGGGTTATACCATCGGTGGTGCCCGGCAGAAGCTCGAGGGCGGCGAGGGTAGGGAGGAAGCCCGGCGCAGCGTGCAGATCGTGCGCCAGATCCGCACCGAGCTCGAGGAAGTCTTGGACGTGTTGCGCCGCTGAGCACCTCGGTTCGGAAAGCCGCGCCGGCTGTGGGAGCTTCCCATGGCGGCGGGTTTTCCAGTATCCTTCGCCTTCCTTCGGGGCGTAGCGCAGTCTGGTAGCGCACCGCAATGGGGTTGCGGTGGTCGGAGGTTCGAATCCTCTCGCCCCGACCAGTTCATCTCGCCCACGGGTCTTGGACCTACCCGAGCGCTTCGTCGAACGCCTCAGCCGAATCGTTCCGCCCGAGCGGCTCGACATGGTGCTGGAGGCGTTCTCCGTACCCCGCAATACCGTCTTCTGGCTCAATCCGCTGCGTGCACCCGCACGGAAGAGCCTGCAGGTGCTGCGTGCGCTCGGTCTGGATCCCCGACCGCTGCCCTGGCATTCCGGTGCCTTCGAGGTGGAGGCGGGGGAGCGCGAGCGCCTCGTCGGCTCGGCACCCGCCCGGCAGGGGGCCGTCTATCCGCTCGATGCTTCCAGCCTGCTGCCGGTGCCCGTGTTGGATCCGCGGCCCGGCGAGCGCGTGCTGGACCTGGCCGCGGCCCCGGGCGGCAAGACCATACAGATCGCCGCCGCCATGGAAAACACCGGCAGCCTCTCGGCAGTGGAGGCGGTGCGCCCGCGTTTCCACCGCCTCAGAGCCAACCTCGCCCGTTGCGGCGTGACGCATGCGAGGCTTTATCTGAAAGATGGGCGGCGCGTGGGGCGTGCGGTGCCCGAGCGTTTCGACCGCGTACTGCTGGACGCCCCCTGTTCCACTGAAGGGGGGTTCCGGACGGCGGATCCCAGGACCTGGCGTCAGTGGAGCCTGCGCAAGGTGCAGGAGTGCGCCCGCAAACAGCGGGGCCTCCTCCTTTCGGCGTTCCAGGCGCTGCGGCCCGGTGGGGTGCTCGTGTACTGCACCTGCACCTTCGCCCCGGAGGAGAACGAGGCCGTGGTGGATGCGCTGCTCGCTCGCGCCCGGGGGCAGGCCGAGCTGGAGCCGCTGGCATTGCCGGCGGGCGTCCCCGTCCAGAGCGGACTGACCCGGTGGGAAAAGCACCGTTTCGCGGCCAGCCTGGTCCACGCCGTGCGCATCCTGCCCGACCACCGGTTCGGCGGGTTCTTTCTGTGCCGTATCCGCAAGTGCGGCGGGTCAGGAGCCGGTTCCGGACCCTCGTGAGCGGGTAGGGAGCGCCCCGCGCCCGGAGGTCGCCCCAGGCTCGCAGGGGAACACGCCCCCGCCGAAGAACCCAGATCCCAGATAGAGCCGGCTGCGGTATTCCTCCAGGGGACGGCCCCGGTATTCGGGGACGAACTCGATCGCGGTCGGCACCATGCGTCGGAAGAGGCAGCGGTACTGGTCCGGATCCGTCCAGGCGTTCAGGATCAGGACGGCATCGCGGCCGGCGAAGCGGCCGCGCCAGTCGCCCAGGAAGAGATAGCGTTCGGGCCGGGTGAGGTCGATGCCGTGGATGCCGCTGTAGAACACCGCCTCGGCCAAGCGTGTGCCCCGGTCGGAGACGAGGAATCTGCCAGGCGGCGCCCGGTCGTCGGCCTGGGTGAGGGCCTTGCGGACCGCCTGGCCGATGGTGGGCCAGGAGGCGAATTCCCGCAACGGGTCGTCGCCGGGCGGCACGGGCAGGACCGGGTGGAGCATGTGGACGCGCAGTGCCAGGGTCACGGCGAGGCTCAGGCCGACCAATGTCCCGCCGACGGCGCGATGGGCGCGGCGCAGGTGATAGCCGCCCCGGTACCAGGCCGCCACGGCCAGCACCAGGGCACCGAGATAGCCGGGTGCGGGCCAGTTGCCTTCGGCGCGGTCGCCCACGGCGGTGGTCCAGGCGAAAAACAGGATCACGGGCCAGGAGAGCGCGAACAGATAGCCCAACCGGGCGTCCCGCTGCCTCAGGGCGAGCCACAGGCCGGCGGCGCCATAACCGGCGAGCAACAGCCACAGCCCGGGTGACACGATGCCCAGCTGGAGCCCCAGGTACTCGAGCAGGCGTTCCGTGACGGGTTGAGACTCCGCCCGGAAGCCGTGGGAGAGCTGAAAGGCGAAGGAGATCCAGTGGTGGCGCCAGTTCCAGTAGACCACGGGGGAGAAGAGCGCGAGCGCCAGGAGCGCGCCGATCCAGGGGTCGCGATGTGTGAGCCAGCGGCGCTGGGCCGGCGTCACGAGCACGAAACCCAGGATGCAAGGGACCAGGAGCACGGCGGTGTACTTGCTCAGCATGGCTGCGCCGAGGGCCGCACCGAACAGCCACCAGAACCGCCCGTCCCCCTCGACCAGTACGCGAGCGCCGGCGTACAGCGCCAGGGCCCAGAACAGCACCAGGGGACTGTCCACGGTCATCACCAGGCCGGTGCCGGGAAACAACAGCGACAGATTGGCACCCAGGACCACCAGCCAGGCGGCCTGGCGCGGCAGTTCCGGAAACAGCCGGCGCAGAGTGGCGAAGAGCAGTACGAGGGTGCCTGCGAAGCAGGCCAGGGCGCCGGCACGCACCCAGAATTCGTGGTCGCCGCCGAGACCGGTGGTCACCGCGATGATCCAGGCCACCATGGGCGGGTGGTCGAAGTACCCCGCAGCCGGGTACTGAGCCCAGTACCAGTAGTAGGCCTCGTCCGGGGCCAACGGAAGGCGGGCAGCCGGCAGGATCAGTTCCACGGCCAGCGCCAGGGCGACCCAGGCCGTCCAGTCCGGGCCGCGGAAGGCGGTGCGCCGTGGCACGGTCATGGAGTGCGTACCAGACGGGTGCCCGAGATCCGGTCGTGCCAGGCGCGCCCGGCCGGGTCCACCAGGGCCATGGCGTAGTCGGCCAGCAGGGGGATCCAGAGCAAGAGTCCCCAAAGGAGATCACCGTGCAGCATCCGGTGCACGGCCATGCCCGCCGGTGCGAAGGCCGCCCAGGCGGCGAGGTAGCGTTTCATGGCTGCACCCCAGGTGGGCGGGCGGCCGTCATCGGCGACCAGACGCAGCCCCCAGGTGCGCATACCGAGCGTGGCGCCCCGATGGATCCAGTGCCAGCCCAGATAGAAGAAGAGCACCGTGTAGAGGTAGGCGAGGAACACGGGATAGGCTGCACTGCCCGGCTCGACGGCGGTGGGGACGACCACCACCGCGGCGGCGAGGAACAGGACGGCGAAGGCCAGCAGGGCGTCGTAGATCAGTGCCAGCAGGCGGCGCCCCAGGGAGACCGGGGCCGGCCCGTGGCCGGCGGTGTGGGTGGAAGGCACCATGGGGGGCGTGATGATAGCGGATGTGCGGGCCGGTTGACCGGACTCAACCGCAATTGATCGGGTTATGCAATAATAGATTTTTTCTATTTCATCCGGATGTGGCCCGGATATTACGGCAGCAGGAACGACGAGCGAGAAGAGGTCTCAAACCATGGGCGACGATACGGTCGAACTCGAACAGGCACGACAGAAGCGCAAAGGGCAGGAGAAACGCAAGGGCGCCGAAAAGGGTGCCGTGACGCTTTCGCGCACCGCCATCTTCAAGCACGGGAACTATCCGTACAAAGAGAAGATGAAGCGCAAGGAGTACGAGGCCCTCAAGCGCGAGCTCCAGATCGAGCTGCTCAAGGTCCAGAACTGGGTGAAGGACACGGGCCAGCGTGTGGTGATCCTGTTCGAGGGCCGCGACGCAGCGGGCAAGGGCGGGACCATCAAGCGCTTCATGGAACATCTCAACCCCCGCGGTGCGCGCGTGGTCGCCCTGGAGAAACCCACCGAGCGCGAGAAGGGGCAGTGGTATTTCCAGCGCTACATCCAGCACCTGCCCACCGCCGGTGAGATCGTCATGTTCGATCGCTCGTGGTACAACCGCGCGGGCGTCGAGCGGGTCATGGGGTTCTGCACACCGGCCCAGTACCTGGAGTTCATGCGTCAGGCTCCGGAATTCGAGCGCATGCTGGTGCGTGACGGCGTGCGACTGTTCAAGCTCTGGTTCTCGGTGAGCCGCGAGGAGCAATTGCGCCGCTTCCAGAAGCGCCGCAAGGATCCCCTGAAGCAGTGGAAGCTGAGCCCCATCGACATGGCCTCGCTGGACAAATGGGACGAGTACACGGCCGCCAAGGAGGCGATGTTCTTCTACACCGACACCGCCGACGCCCCGTGGACGGTGATCAAGTCCGACGACAAGAAACGGGCCCGCATCAACGCCATGCGCTTTTTCCTGAGCCAGCTGGACTACCCCAACAAGGACCCGGATGTGGCCGTGGAGCCGGATCCGCTGATCGTGGGACCCGCCTCGGTGATCTACGAGGAGGGTGAGCGCATGCTCACGGCCGAGGACGTGTTCAAGATCGAGAAGTCCATGCAGAGCCAGTCGGCCTGAGGGGGATCCACATGTCGGAGTATCAGACCGAACACGCCCGTCGCGTGGTGGAGCAGTTCCAGAGCCTGCTGGACGAGGAGACGCGGGCACGGATCGGCGAGGAGCAGTTCGACGAATTGGCCCTCATGGTCGAATCGGCCATCACGGCTTCCGTGCTCAAGGAGCTGGAGCAGGCTGCGGACCGCATCGAGGCCCTGAGCCACGAGGTGCGCAGACAGGCTGAGACCTACATGGGCAGCGCCGCGGAGACCTGAGGCCGCGGTACGCGCCCGCCCCGCGGCGCGGGCCTGCACGTCGTTCAGGCGAACAACACCCAGGTGGTGGCGATGTATTTCACCCCCTGCCGAAGGGTCACACCGCGGTGTTCGTGCGTCCAGAATGGCGGAAACAGGATGAGCTTCCCCGTCTGCGGTCGGATCTTCACCTGTTGGTACAGGAACTCGGTCTCGCCTCCCGGGCCCGCCACGTCGTTGAGATACCACACCGCCACCAGCTGGCGGTCGGCGAACTGGTGACTGCCGCCGTCGATGTGCCAGTGGTAGTACTCGCCGGGGAGGGTGCGCTGGATCGCGTAGCCGTAGTCCTTGAATCGGCCTTTGAAGAAGGGAAAGGCCCCGCGAAGCTCGCTCAGCGCGGCCTTGAGGGAGAGGAATAGGGCCCGGTCCACGTCCTTCCAGTGCGGCTTGCCGCTGACCACCAGATCGGTGGACCGCTTGACGGACTGGTCTTCCTGAAGGGTTTGGCCGATCCGGCCCTGGTACTGTTCGTCGGTGGCCGCCTCGAACCGTTCGATCATCTGCCGGCACAGCGCGGGCGGCAACGCGCGATCCTTCTCGAAGATGAACGAGAGGGGTTTGACCTCGCGCAGGCTGCGCAGGGCCGAGACCCCCACGCCAGGGGGCTGTGCCGCTCCAACGGAATCGGACGGGGAGTGCTGCATGACCATCATTGTACCGCAGCTCCGGGCCGTTCCGGTTGGATGGGCTGGTGAGGGGGAGCGGGAATCCGGTCGGGGGTCTCGGGTATACTCTTCCCCGGGCCTCGGTGCGTCCGGGCCCCCGATACCCGGATCCGGCGCAAGGCCGATGCCCTCACTCTCTGATCCCCAAACCGTCGAGCGCCTGGCACGCGCCGACGAGATCAGGCTGCTCTACGAGCAGTCCTTCCTCGCCGTGTTCGCCAGCCTGCTGGCCGCCATGGTCTTGTGTGCGGTGCTGTGGCCGGTCCAGTCCCACGCGGTTCTGGCCGGTTGGTTCGGGGCGCTGACCCTCACCACAATGGCCCGTTTGCTGCTGTTCCATCGCTACCGGCGGGAGAGACCCGAGGGCGAGGCCCTCTTTGCCTGGGAGCGTCCCTATGCGGTGACCCTGCTGCTGTCCATCGGGGTCTGGGGCATCGGGTCGCTGCCCTTGTTGCACGGCATCCCGTTGGTTCACCAGCTGATCGTGTATTTCTTCCTCCTGGGACTGGCCGGAGGCTCCTTCGCGGTATACGCACCGCGCTGGCCGCTGATGCTCGGTGCGGTGACCATCCTGCTCCTCCCGGGAGGCCTGTGGATGCTGCTCCAGCACGAGCCGCTCACCTACGGGGTGCTGACCAGCACGGCGATCTTCGGCGTCGCAGTGGTCCGTACCGGCAAGGTGCTGGTGGATCGCATGCATCAGAGCTTCGTCATGGGACATCTGCTCTCCGGAGCGCATGCCGAAGCCGAGCGGGAGGCCCGGGTGGATCCCCTCACTGGCCTCGGCAACCGACGCGCCTTCCACGAGCGGGGCTCCGAGATGCTCGCCGGTCCGGGTGAGGTCTGCCTGATCCTGCTCGACGTGGATCACTTCAAGTCCATCAACGACCGCTTCGGACATGCCGTGGGCGACCGGGTCCTACAGCGCATCGCAAAGGTGATCCAGGGCGCCGTGCGCGGCACCGACCTGTGCGTTCGGCTCGGGGGCGAGGAGTTCGGGGTCCTGGTACGGGTGGTGGATCGCGAGGACGCCGCGGTCCTGGCGGAGAAGCTGCGCCGGCTGCTGGAGACCACCGATTTCTGTCCCCAGCCCGGTGTGGGGCCGCTGCAAGTGACGGCGAGCTTCGGGGTCGCCGGGCCCACGGGTGATCTGCGCCGGGCCTATGCGCTGGCCGACGCGGCGCTCTACCGTGCCAAACAGGCGGGGCGCAATCGCGTGGTGCGTGCCTGGGATGCGACCTCCCACGAGGGTGGTTCCGGCCGTTCGATGGCTCGGCCCGCCAATGTGGAGATGGAATCCGCCGATGGGCCGCGGGCCCCGGCTTCGGGCTTCGCGAACGACCAGGAGGGGGCCGGATAGGACGACCCGGCCCCCCGCCCCTGTGAATGCCGTGGCTGACGCCTTCGGTTCAGTCGGCGGGTTCGGCCTGCGCCGGGAACCGCGTCTCGCCGCCGGAGACCGGTTCGAACACCGCGAACTCCGCGCGCTCCAGGGATGTATCGCTGTAGTCCACGGTGCCGCCTTCGATCTCCGTGGGCAGCGAGACCGCCTGCAGCCGGTCTGCAGCGGTAATGGGTTCGTGTTCGTCGTAGTCGTGGATGCTCTCGAAGAGCAGCCCTTCGTCGGCGGCGGTTGCGGTGCCGACGATGCCGGTCAGGGCCAGGGTTGCCATCAGCCTGCGAAGCGTACGGTTCATGGTGCGTCTCCTCTAGTGTTTCGAACGGTGTGAAGGTTCCGGTCGTTTCCGGTCCAGATCCTTTCGACGGGTCCATTGAAGCACCCTCGTGTAACAGTGCGATTGCGCAACGTTTGCACTTTGTAACAGCGTGTTACCGTTCTCGTGCTGTGCTTGCGTTAGCCTGGTTCCCGGGTGACCGTGCAGAGAATGAAGCCGATGACCGTACCGAAGGTGATGGTGGTGGACGACGATGCGGAGATCCGCGATCTCCTGCGGGCCTACCTGCAAAGGAATGGTCTGGCGGTCGTGACCGTGGGAGACGGGGCGCAGATGTGGCGAGCCTTGTCGGAATCGCGGCCCGATCTCGTCATCCTGGACATCATGTTGCCCGGTGACGACGGTCTGTCGTTGTGCCGCGACTTGCGAGCGCGGCCGGAGACGGCCGATCTGCCCGTGATCATGCTCACCGCTCGGGGTGAGGACATGGATCGCATCCTCGGTCTGGAAATGGGCGCCGACGATTACCTGCCCAAACCCTTCAATCCTCGCGAGCTGCTGGCGCGGATCAAGGTGGTCCTGCGCCGCGCCGCCCGCGGCGGCGGGCCTGTGGGCTCCCAGGCGCCGCCACCCCCCGGAAGGCTGCACTTCGCCGGTTGGACGCTGGACCTCACTGCCAGGCATCTGGTCGATGCCCAGGGTGTGGTGGTGCCCCTGAGCGGCGGTGAGTACCGGCTGCTGCGCGTGTTCCTGGACCATCCCAACCGGGTGCTCAACCGCGACCAGATCCTGGACGCCCTGCATGGGAGGGAGTGGATGCCCTTCGACCGCAGCATCGACGTGCAGATCAGCCGCCTGCGCAAGCGCCTCCGCGACGACAGCAAGAATCCCTCGATCATCAAGACGGTGCGGGGTGAGGGCTACGTGCTGGCCGCCAAGGTGGTTCAGGAACCGTGACACGCAACCTGCAGCGCCTGGTGCCGGGCTCGCTTTCCGTACGACTCACGCTCGTGATGCTGGTGGTGCTGTCGCTCGCCCAGATCGGCAGTGCCTGGATCCACTACCGTGAGCGCGGCCATCTCCTCTACTACGCCACTGGCCTGAACGCCGCCGAACGCGTGGCGGGCATCGTGCGCCTGCTCGACTCCCTGGCACCCAGGGAGCGCCACCGTGTGATGGAGGCGCTCTCGGTGCCACCCCTGGCCATCCGTCTTCTGGACGAGCCGGCCTCGCTGCCCCGGCAAGGTTCCCATGGGGCACAGGTGGAGTTCCTGCATCGTTTTCTGCATCGTTATCTGGGCGAGGCGCGACCCATTCGGGTGTGGGCCGGTCCCGAGGCCCAGTGGGCGCCCTCCCGGCCTGCGCCCCGGCATCGGGCCAGCATGCCGCAGGACATGCTGGAAATGCATCGGGCCATGCACGGTGCACTGGAGGAGCCGATCGCCCATGGACCGGTCCCCATGGTCTCGTTCATCGTGGAGACCCAGCTCGATGACGGGCAGTGGGTCCTGGTGGAATCGCTGTTGCCCCAGTCCCTTTTTGCCTGGCCCTACCGGCTGTTGGCAAGCCTCGCCGTGCTTGCTGCGTCCGTGTTCCTGGTGACCGTCGTCGTCGTGCGCTGGCTCACGCGCCCACTGCAACAACTGGCCCACGCAGCCGATGAGCTCGGCCGCGACATGCGCCGTGCCCCCCTGCCCGAGCGCGGGCCGCTGGAGGTGCAACGCGCCGCTCGGGCCTTCAACCGCATGCAGGCGCGCATCCTGCGCTTTCTCGAGGACCGTTTTCGCATCCTCGCCGCAGTCTCGCACGACCTGAAGACCCCGGTCACACGCCTGCGTCTGCGTGCCGAGATGCTCGAAGACGCGCGGCTCCGGGAGAAGATCTGTCGCGACCTGGACGAAATGAACCAGATGCTACAGGGTGCCCTGGACTTCATTCGCGGCATCGAGACCCGGGAGCCCACCCAGGAGGTCGATCTCAACGCCCTCTTGGAGAGCCTCCAGGACGATGCCCGTGAATCGGGCATG
>JALVEU010000122.1 GCA_027030565.1 Gammaproteobacteria bacterium
GGGGATATGCATGGGCCTGTACATCCACCGGCCCCTTGGGACCCAGGAGCGCGGACTTCATCCGGCTGTTGCCGAGATCGAGCAGCAGGCAGTCCATCACCCCGCGACCCAGCGATCCTCCAGGGTAGTGAGCCGCAGCACTTCACGCCCGACGCGCACGCGCAGACGCCCCTGGGTGTCGATCCCCTGCGCCACGCCTTCGGCACCTCCACCCGTCACCTGGGGTGGCAATCGAACGGTGGTCCCCCACAGCGCATCCAAAGGCTCCCAGCGTGCCGTAAGCAAGGCGCCGTCGGCCTCCCGTGCCAACCGGCTCCCCGCCATCACCGCCTCCACCATACGGGCCACCCAGATCTCCCGCGGGGCCAACGGACGCCCTCCCAGCGCCTCTCGTACATCGGCCACCGGGCGGCCGAGTTCTCGACGCAGCGCCGCCGGAACCCACAGATTGAGCCCCACACCCACGACGACCCCAGGTCCGGAAGGAAGCGCCACGGCCTCGGCCAGTACGCCGCCGAGCTTCGCCCCCCGCCACAGGACGTCGTTGGGCCATTTGAGGCGCAGCCTTTGCAGCCCGGCGTCCTGTAGCGCCTCCACGATCCGGATCCCCACCCACAGCGGGAGCCGGGTTCGGGCTGCCGGATCCCGAGGCGCCCGCTCCAGCACCGAAACATAGACGTTGTACCCCGACGGGGACCGCCAGCTGCGTCCACCCCGACCCCTGCCTGCCGTCTGCCCGTCGGCCACGCAGACCGTCACCGGCCGAGCACCCCGCCGCACCTGTCGCAACAGTTCCGCATTGGTCGAATCGAGGCGCCCGAACACCTGCACCGAGCGCACGGTGCTCGGCAGACGGGCCCGAATCACGGCGGTGCGCAAGGGTTGGGGGGCAGGCTGCACCCTGCTACCTACCAACGCCGCCGATTCCCCGCTCAATGGTCTCATGACGCCGACATCCGCCGGATATAATAGAGAGTCCATTGTAGCGCGCACGGGGCCGCGCCCCAGTGGGGCGACCCGGGCCTGCTGGTGTACTGGATCGAAAGGGGGCTCCATGAACCGCAGCGGCTTGCTCGCGACGGCAGCGCTGATGGCCGTGTCGGCCCTGACCCCTGCCCACGCAGCGGGATACAAGTACTTCATCTACAAAGAGAACGACGGTACGGTCTGGTTCTCAGACCGCCAGCTGCCGAAAAAACGCTACCGGCTCCTCGCCACCGCCACCCTGGGCTGGGGGCGGCCACCCGCCCACGTCCACTGCGGAAACGTCGAGCACCGGGCCCAAACACTGTCCAAGACCATCCAGCGATATGCCCGGCAACACGGTCTGGATCCCGCCCTGGTCAAGGCCATCATCCACGTGGAATCGTGCTTCGACAAGCGGGCGGTCTCCCCCGTGGGGGCCCAGGGTCTGATGCAGCTCATGCCCGGTACCGCTCACGAACTTGGGGTCAGCGATCACGAAGTATTCGACCCCGAGAAGAACATCGAGGCCGGGGTCCGCTACTTCCGACGGATGCTGGACGACTTCAAGGACCTGGACAAGGCCCTTGCCGCGTACAACGCCGGCCCGGGGGCCGTGAAGAAGTACAACGGCATCCCGCCGTTCAAGGAGACGCAGCAGTACGTGCGCCGCGTGCGCACTCAATACCAGCGCTATCGCAGCCGCGGCTCGCAGGGATAGCCGTCCTCCTCGACCCTGGCGCACGGCATATCGCCGAACCGCTCATGTGTTCCGACACGCCCGGAGGGGGCTGGGGCGCCCCCTGGGCCTGCCGATTGACTCAGAACGCCACTCCGAAGGAGGGGTCCGTGGCCCCCAGGGGCTTGGGCAGATCGGCCAGCTCTGCGGCCGTGTTCACTGGTCCTTCGGGAAAGATCTCATACAGATACTTGCGCCCGCCTTTGTCCTCGAACAGCTTCCACAGCTCCTCGGCGATCTCACGCGCCTTGGGGATGCCGTTGGCCTGGGCGTAGCGGATCCGAACCAGGTCGATCACCTTCCAATGATCCTCCGTGAGCTCGATGCCGCGCTCCCTGGCACGCGCCTCGATCGCCTTGCGAGCCTCCCGCTCCGCTGCCTCCGTATGCCCCAGCACACTCAATACGCTTTCCATCGTCAGTCGCCTCCAGTTGGTTCAAATGCCCGATGGCGCCCTCCCGGCCGGGTGACGCCCCGCGTCCAGCGACACCGCGGCCGGCAACGCCGGATCACCTATGGGGAGTCCGAGACCACGCGCCGTGAGACGCCGCATCTCCCGGCGCACCAGGGATCCAACCTTACCGCCTACTGCCTGGGGCTTGCCCCGATACAAATCAAGTCCGCTCCAGGGCCGCCTCTGCCGCGGCCTCGGCGGCGTTCAGGGCGGTCGCCAGGCGTTCCAGCAGTGCCGGCTCGATTCCACTCAGCGATGCACCCCGCTCCAACTCCACCGGAGAACCGATGGCCAGGGCCACCCGGGTAAACGGCCGCGGGACCATGAACCGACACCAGCTGGGCAGGAACCAGGCGCTGCGTGCCGCGTAACTCATGGGCACGATGGCCGCACCGGCCAGACGCGCCAGCATGGCCGCACCCGGCTTGAACACCCGCGCCGGCCCATCCGATCCGTCGGGGGTCAGCACCGGCATGAGACGTTCCTGCGCGACGGACAGATACAGCGCACGCAGGGCCTGGGCCCCGGTGCGATTGGGCGAACCGCGAATCGCCCGTCCACCCAGGCGTTGCACGATGCCCGCAGCCAGGTCTCCGTCGCGAGAGGGGCTCACGAGGAAGGCCAGACGCCCGGCATCGCCGTAGCGCTGTAACAGATAACGGATGGTGAACAGCTGTCGTTGGTGCCAGAAGCAGAAGACGATCGGGCCTCCGCGCTGCTCCAGCGCGTCCAGCTGCGCCTCTCCGACCACCGCCGATACCCGGCAGGTCCTCCAGTACAGGCGCAGCACGCCCGTCAGCAGCGGGACGCCGGCACCCTGTGCCAGCCTCCGCACGGCTGGGTTCCGCAAGCCGTGGATTGCGCGGCGGGATTCGCTCATCGTGGCGCACACCATAGGTCAAGCCGCCCCGCCCCCGCAATGTGAGGGGCCGAGGCCGATATACAATGGGGCACTCGCTGAACGAGGTCCCCGTGTCCATGAATGCCGCACGCCCGGCCGCCCGACCGCCTGGTCCCCCCGCGCCGTTCGAGGTCACCGTCGATCCGGCCACTTTCGAGGTGCTGCCCCGCTGGTCTGCGGCCTACGGCCCCCTGTTGGGAGTGCGCTCGCCGCACAACAGCCGGCAGACCTATGTCCTGTTCGAACCCGAGCTCGTCCGGCACGTACTCGTCACCCATCATCGCAACTATGCCAAGGGCCGGGGCTTCGAGCGCGTCAAGATGCTCCTGGGCAACGGCCTCATCGTCAGCGACGGGCCCTTGTGGCGCAGGCGTCGGCGTATGCTGCAGCCGGCCTTCCAGCGGCCCAGCGTGGAGCGCCTCTCCGCGG
The DNA here is from genome assembly GCA_027030565.1 of Gammaproteobacteria bacterium. GTDB lineage: Bacteria > Pseudomonadota > Gammaproteobacteria > JAJDOJ01 > JAJDOJ01 > JALVEU01. The sequence continues at coordinate 3,487 of JALVEU010000122.1, forward strand.
TCATGCGCGCGGTCACGCACCGCTACCTGCAACGCTGGCGGGCGGCGGCCGAAGAGGCGCGGGCACTGGACATCACCCGCGAGACCAGCGCCTTCGCCCTGGACGTGATCCTGGAATCCATTTTCGGACAAGACCTGGCGGCATGGCGGGACGAGGCCGGACACACCCCTTTTCACATCCTGGTCGACGAGACCGTGCGCGACCTGCGGCTGGCCGTTCAGTTCCGTGCGCTGCGCAAACGCGTGATCGAACTGGCCCACTGGCGCCGCAAACGTGATGTCCAACGCATGGATTTCCTCGGACACTATCTCGCCGCCCGGGACGCCGAGACCGGTGCACCCCTGGACGACGAGGCCCTGGCCGACGAGGTGATGACCCTGATCGTCGCGGGGCACGAAACCACCGGCGTGACGCTCAACTGGATCTGGCACCTGCTGGCATGGCATCCCGAGGCCGCGGCACAGCTGCAGGCCGAGGTGGACACCCTGCCCACGCAGGCGCCGCCGCGTTTTGCGGACCTGCCGCGGCTGCCCTGCGCACGGCGCGTCATGGACGAAGCACTGCGGCTCTATCCCCCGGTATGGCTGTTCACCCGCCGCGCAGTGGCCGAGGACCACCTCGGCGGCTTCCGGGTCCCGGTCGGCACCGAGATCGCCATACCCGTCTACACGCTGCACCGGCATCCCGACCACTGGCAGGCCCCTGAAGTCTTCGACCCGGACCGTTTCCTCCCCGAGCGCACGCGGGCGCGCCACCGCTACGCCTATCTCCCGTTCTCCATGGGGGCGCGTCGGTGCACCGGCGAGGTGTTCGCCCAGACAGAGACGCTCATCCACCTGGGTTGGGTGGCCCGCCATCTGACCTTCGAGCCGCTGGACCCCGAGGTCGTGCCTCTGGAGCCCGGTGTGAACCTGCGCCCCGCCCGGCCCATCCGTCTGTTGCCCCACCTGCGTAGGCAGGACACGGACTAGGATTCGTGGAACGTGCGGCCCTCCGACCATAGCGGCTCCATGGGAACCCGGCGTGCCTCCGGTGGATGGGTTACGCTTTGGGCGGCCCGGTGCCGCGAGGAGCCGAACGATTCCTTCCCCAGGAGCGCTTGAACGCAGATGACCGAGACACTTGCCGACATACTCGCCCGAGCCGCCAACAGCGCAGCGAGCTTGTGGCTCATCGAATCGGCCGACACCGAGCACCATCTGCCCTATCGGGCCCTGTACGAGCACGCCCTGCGGCGGCTCGCCGCGTTGCAGGCGGCCGGTGCCCGTCCGGGTGATCAGGTGATCCTCCACGTCAAGGACCTGTACCGTTTCCTCACGGGCTTCTGGGCGGCGGTACTCGGCGGTATGGTCCCGGTGCCCGTAGCCGTGGGCCACACCGATGCACACCGGCTCAAGCTGCTGCGCATCTTCGCCCTGCTGGAACGCCCCTGGCTGTTCTCCGAACATGGGCCCCTGGAGCGCGTGCTCCCCCTGGCCAGCGGCACGGAGGGACTGCCGGCAGCGGATGCCCTGGAGGCGCGGCTGATCGCGGCCGAGGCCGAACCGGGGCAGGAGGCCGGTGCGGCCCACACCGGCGCTCGTACAGAAGATCTGGCCTTGATCCAGTTCTCCTCGGGCTCCACGGGGGACCCCAAAGGGGTCATGCTGACCCACCGCAATCTGCTCACCAATCTCGCCGCCATCCTGCGCTGCGCCGGGTTCGGAAGCAGGGACTCCATGCTCGGCTGGATGCCCCTCACCCACGACATGGGGCTGATCGGTTTCCACCTGACCCCGGTGGCGGCCCGCATCGATCACTGGATCATGCCCACCGACCTCTTCGTGCGCCGTCCCACCCTGTGGCTCGACAAGGCGGGCGAGCACCGCGTGACCATGACCTGTTCGCCCAACTTCGCCTTGCGTCACTATCTCAACGCCGCCCAGCGCCATGGGCACCGGCCACCGCCCCTGGACGCCCTGCGGCTCATCTTCAACGGCGCCGAGCCCATCTCCGTGCCCCTGGTACGTGAGTTCCTCGAGCATCTGGCCCCGGCCAGGCTGGATCCGCGAGCCATGTACCCGGTCTACGGGCTCGCCGAGGCGACACTGGCGGTGAGCTTTCCCGAGCCGGGCAGCGGGCTGCAGGCCCTGGGCCTGGCCCGTTCCGGTCTCGGCGTCGGGGATGCGGCGGTGGAGACCCTGCCGGGAGCGGCCGTCCAGGAGCTTGCGTGCCTGGGGGACCCGGTGGACCACTGCGAGGTGGGCATCTTCGACGACCAGGGCGAGCGGCTGCCTACCGGCCGGGTGGGTCGGATCTGGATCCGCGGGGGTAACGTCACGCAGGGCTATTACCGCAACCCGGCCGCCACCGCCGAGGTGCTTCACGAGGACGGCTGGCTGGATACCGGGGATCTGGGGTTCCTGGGTCCCTGCGGGCTGGTGGTCACCGGGCGCGCCAAGGAGATCATCTTCGCCCACGGTCAGAACTTCTATCCCCAAGACCTGGAGGCCCTCATCGAGCGTGAGACGCCCGTCCGGCCGGGCCGCGTGGCCGTGGCCGCCGACCGCGCCGAGTCGGCCGAGGACGACACCTTGCTCGTGTTTCTGGTCCACAAGGGGCCCGTGGAGGAGATCGCCGACCTGGCCCGGGAGATCCACGGCAAGCTGGTCGCCCACACCGGACTGGAAGACGTCCACGTCATCCCCGTACCGCGCATTCCCAAGACCACCAGCGGCAAGGTCCAGCGCCTGGCCCTGGTCCACCAGTACCGGGAGGGCGCATTCACCGCCGTCGACCATGCGGTGGAGTCAGCGGTGATGCGTCCCGACCCTCAGGCCACGGGCGAGGCGGGTATCCAGGGGCGGCTGCTGGACATCTGCGCGCAGGTGATGCCTCGGCGCGCCGTGGGCCCCGACGACAACCTGTTCGAGATCGGCACCAGTTCGTTGGAGCTAGCGCGCATCCACGAGGCCATCGAGACTGCGTTTCCGGGCCTGGTGGAGGTGACCGACCTGTTCGACCATCCCACGGTGCGGGACCTCGCACGGCTCCTGAACGAGCGCCTGTCGCGACATTGAGCCGCAGGGAACGCCAGGTGGCGCGTTCTCGTTCAGGGAACCAGCACGGCCGCCCCTTCCAGCTTGCCGCTGCGCAGGCGTTCCAGGGCGGTATTGGCCTCTTCCAGGTCAAAGACCTGCACGTGCGTTTCCACTCCCGCCTTGGGCGCCAGTGCCAAGAACTCGTGCCCGTCCCGGCGGGTGAGATTGGCCACCGAGCGCAGCACACGTTCCTCCCAGAGAATGCGGTATGGAAAGCTCGGGATGTCGCTCATGTGGATGCCCCCGCAGACCACCACCCCCGCCTTTCGTACCGCACGCAACGCCGCGGGGACCAACGCGCCCACCGGCGCAAAGAGGATGGCCGCATCCAGGGGCTCGCCGGGCCGCCGGTCGGAATCGCCGGCCCACACCGCGCCGAGCCGGCGGGCGAACGCCTGGGCCGCCGTGTCCCCGGGACGGGTGAAGGCGTAGACCTCCCGGCCCTGCCAGCGCAGGACCTGGGCCAGGATGTGCGCGGCGGCACCGAAACCATAGAGGCCAAGCCGACGACCCTCGCCGGCCATGCGCAGGCAGCGATAGCCGATGAGCCCTGCACACAGAAGCGGAGCGGCATGCGGGGCGTCGTAAGCATCGGGAACGGGGAAGCAGTAGCGAGCGTCGGCGAGCAGGTATTCGGCATAGCCGCCATCGAGCGTATAGCCGGTGAAGCGGGCCCGATCGCAGAGGTTCTCCTGGCCGTTGCGGCAGTAGTAACACGTCCCACAGGTCCAGCCCAGCCAGGGGACCCCCATCCGGGCTCCCGGTTGGAGCTCCACGCCGGTGCCGCAGGCGACCACCCGGCCGACCACCTCGTGACCGGGGATGATCGGATACGGTATGTCCGGAAGTTCCCCGTCCACCACGTGTAGATCGGTGCGGCACACCCCGCAAGCGAGCACCTGCAGCAGCACTTGACCCGGCCCGGGGCGCGGGACCGGCCTGGACCGCAGTCGCAGCGGCCCGCCCGGGTTCTCCAAGACCATGGCCCGCATCTGGTCGGGGATCGTCTCGGTCACGGTGTGGACTCCCGGGGACGTTCGCCCCCAATCAGTAGAACGAGCGTACGGCCAACAACACCGAGGCGGCCAAGGCCGAGAACGTCAGGGGATTCCAGCGCTCACGCCGCTCGATGAAGAGCAGTTCCGCTGCATACCACAGCACGATCAGTTTCACCAGAAACAGGGCCGCGTCCGGGTCTCCTCCACTGATGTAGCCATAGACCAGCCCCACGAACATGAGAAACACCATGAGAAAGTCCATGGCGGTGGACTCGAACTCCACCCGCCGGCGCCTGGGACTGAACCGCACGGCGATGGCCACGGCCAGGCCCACCAGCCCGAAGAAGGCCAGCTGCAACATGCCCCGCCACCCTTGCAGGACCTGAGGGATCTGTTGTGGGATGAACACGATGGTCGCCAGAATCACGTAGATGCCGATGCGCCGCAGCGTGGTGTGCAGGTTGCGTGTGAACACGGGTTCGACGACGAACAAGGCGGCGACGATGGCGCCGAGCAGCCCCACGTCCTTCGGCACCGTGGGTGCCAGGGCGGCCCCCAGAACCAGATAAAGCGGGACGATGATCTCCAGAAACCGCCGCGGCATGGCGACCAGGAACGATCGCCGCAACCGCCCCACTTCGGCCTGGATTGCACCCTCCCCGGTGGCCCGGCGCGGTGCCCGCCACCCCAACCGCTCCGCCAGATTGAGGGGAAGGAACACGCTGATCATGGCAGCCAGCCAAACCAGGGCGATGAGCCAGTCGGGCTGATAGCGCAGCAACACCCCCGCCGCCACCACGAGAGTCTGAAACGAGTAGATGAGGACCACCGACTCCTGGTGCACGAAGCCGAGGTCCAGCAGGCGATGGTGGACGTGGTTGCGCGTGGCCTGAAACCAGTTGCGGCGCTCCTGGATCCGGCGCTTGAGCACCACGAGGATGTCCACCACGGGCAACCCCAGGAGCAGGGCCACGGCGGCTGGGCTGATCCTGGGATCGACCACGTGCACGAGCTGGATGGCCATGAAGCCTACGGTGTAGCCCAAGAACTGGCTCCCCCCGTCCCCCATGAATACCCGGGCCGGGTGGGTGTTGTAGCGTAGGAAGCCGAGCAGGCCGCCGATCGTGGCCAAGGCCACCACCAGGGTGGCCCCACCGCCCGCCAACCAGCACAGCAGGGCCATGGCCGCCAGCGACAGGAGGGATTCACCACCGGCCAGACCGTCCAGGCCGTCGGAATGATTGAGGGCGTTGATGACACCGATCAGCGCCACCACCGTGAAGGCCCGGCCCAACTCCGGCGGAAGCGGCCCCTCCAAGAAGGGCAGCCGGGTGACCTCGACTCCCCCATAGAACACCAGAATACCCACGGCCAGAATCTGCCCGAGAAACTTGGGCCAGTGGCCGATCTGGCGCGCATCGTCCCAGACCCCGAACAGGAACAGGACCAGCGCGCCCAGCACATAGGCCTGGTAGAGGGGCTGGTCGTGAAGCAGCCAGATCACCGGCGTCAACGCCCCGATCACGATGCCCCAGCCCCCTACCCGGGCAATGGGACGCGCGTGGACCTTGCGCGCGTCGGGCTTGTCGAGCATGCCCAGATGCGGCGCGACCTTCACCATGACTGGAACGACGGCCAGGCTCACGGCCATCGCGAGCACCAAGACGATGAGGTAGATCACTGAGGAAGTCGCGGCGGGTCCGCCCGAGGTTGGATGAATCCGGTACTTATACCCGGAACCCGGAAACCGGTCCGTTGCCTCTCTCGCATAATCCCACGGTCGCCGCCATGCCGCAACCGCGAATTCAGTGTATCAGTATCCGTTAAAATATATTCTGGATTCAGATCAATGCAGTCACCTCCACCGCTTCCATATCCTGGCCGGCGGTGTCCGGACGCGGACGGATGGTGTGCGCCTTGGGCCTGCAAGGCCCTCGGGCAGCCGATCGGGCGCGCCTCCGTGACCCCGGTACGGCTTCCATGTGATACAAGGAGTATTCGAACTTGAGTCCACGCTCCAAGCACGATCGCGACGCGGTCATCGGAAGGGCCTTTCGCTGGTCGCTCCTCGCCCTGGCGGCGGGTCTGTCCCTAGCGATCGGTCTGCTCACCTGGCTGAACCACGAGCCTCGGCAAGAGGCGTCGGTACGCGAGCAGGCGCCGGTGCCGGTCGCCGCCCGGGAAACCCCGGTGGAGCCGCCCGCCATTCCCTTCACGGACATCACGGAGGCTGCGGGCATCGACTTCGTGCACGTCAACGGCGCACGCGGTGAGAAATTGCTGCCGGAGACCATGGGCGGCGGTGTGGCCTTCCTGGATTACGACGGCGACGGAGACCCGGACCTGCTGCTGGTCAACTCCGACTACTGGGATCCGACCGAGGCCGAGGGCAAGCCCCCGGCCCACCACGCCCTGTATCGCAACGATGGCACGGGGCGCTTCGTGAATGTGACCCGCGAGGCGGGCCTCACCGAGCACTTCTATGGCATGGGGGTGGCCGTGGGGGACTATGACAACGACGGCGATCCGGACCTTTACCTCACGGCGTTGGGCACCAATCACCTGTACCGCAACGACGAAGGGCGTTTCGTCGACGTCACCGCCGAGGCGGGTGTGGCCGGGGGCGAAGACGCCTGGAGCACCTCGGCGGCCTTCTTCGACTATGACAACGACGGCGATCTGGACCTGTTCGTGGCCAATTACGTCAAATGGTCCCCCGAGCTCGACCGCAAGCTGGGCTTCAAGTTGACCGGCCTGGGGCGGGCCTACGGCCCGCCTACGACGTTCGAGGGCACGTTCCCCTATCTGTTCCGCAACGATGGGGGCGGACACTTCACCGACGTCTCGGCCGAGGCCGGGATTCAGATCGTCGACGAGGCCACGGGCCAGCCCAAGGCCAAGGCCCTTGGCGTGCTGCCCATGGACATGGACCGAGACGGATTCATGGACCTCTTCGTCGCCAACGATACGGTGCAAAACTTCCTGCTGCACAACCGCGGCGACGGGACCTTCGAGGAGGTGGGGGTGGAGGCCGGGGTGGCCTTCGACCGCAACGGCGGCGCCACCGGGGCCATGGGGGTGGACGCGGCGGTGCTGGACGAAACGGACGACACGGTGGCCGTGGCGGTGGCCAATTTCGCCAACGAGATGACCTCCCTCTACGTCGGCCAGGGCCAGGCGCTGCAGTTCGCCGACGAGGCCATCGGCGCCGGGATCGGCCCTGGCTCGCGCAAGGTCCTGAGTTTCGGCCTGTTCTTCTTCGATGCGGACCTGGACGGGCGGCTGGACCTGTTGCAGGCCAACGGCCACCTGGAGAACGAGATCCACGTCGTACAACCGAGCCAGCAGTACGCCCAGCCGGCGCAGCTCTACTGGAACTGCGGTGCCGACTGCCCGCGGCAGTTCGTGCTGCTGCCTCCCGAGAAGATCGGCGACCTGGCCCGGCGGCGGGTGGGACGCGGCGCGGCCTACGCCGACATCGACGGCGACGGCGACCTGGACGTGGTCATCACCCAGGTGGCCGGGCGACCCAGCCTGTTGCGCAACGACCAGGGCCTGGGGCACCACTGGCTGCGCGTGCTGCCCGAGGGCACGCGGAGCAACCGCGACGCCATCGGTGCCTGGGTGGAGGTCCGCGCGGGGGATCGGCGCCAGCTACAGCAGGTGATGCCCACGCGCAGCTATCTCTCCCAGGTGGAGCGCACCCTCACCTTCGGCCTCGGTGCGGCTCCGAAGGCCGCCGAGGTCCGCATCCAGTGGCCGGACGGCGGGGAGCAGGTGCTGCGTGACGTGCCCGCCGATCGGCTCGTGCGCGTTCGACAGGAGGTGCAGTGATGCCCAGGGGGATCGTCACGGCCCTGCTGCTTCTCGGCGGGGTGGCGCAGGCACAGGACTGGTTCGTGGACCAGGCCACCGAGACGGGGCTCGATTTCTTCTACTACAACGGCATGTCCGGCGAGTACTACTTCGTCGAGAACCTGGGCGGTGGCGTCGCACTGTTCGACTACGACGGCGACGGGGACCTGGACGTCTATCTCACCCAGGGACACATGCTCGGCAAGGGCAAGACCTGGAAGGAGGCCCTGTTCCCGCCGCCCCCAGGCTATCCCATGACCGACCGGCTGTTCCGCAACGACCTGGTGGTGCGACCCGACGGCACCCGCGTGCTCCGCTTCACCGACGTCACCGGCCAGGCCGGAATCCATGCGCCGGGCTACGGCATGGGCGTGGCCGCGGGCGACATCGACAACGACGGTGACGTGGACCTGTTCGTCACCAACTGGGGACGCAACCAGCTCTGGCGCAACGACGGCAACGGACACTTCACGGACGTGACCGTACGGGCGGGTGTGGACGCGCCCGGCTGGGGCGTGAGCGCCGCCTTCGCCGACTACGACCGCGACGGCGACCTGGACCTCTACGTGGCCAACTACGTCCACTTCGACACCGCGAAGAACAAGCGCTGCTACGGCCTCAACGGCGCGCCCGACTACTGCTCGCCCCAGCAGTACAAGCCCATGCGCGACCGCCTGTATCGCAACCGCGGTGACGGCACGTTCGAGGACGTCTCCGAGTCCTCGGGCATCGCCAGGCAGGCCAAGCCGGGGCTCGGCGTGATCGCCGCCGACTTCAACGGCGACGGCTGGCCCGACTTCTACGTGGCCAACGACGGGGAGACCAACAATCTCTGGATCAACCAGAAGGACGGCACCTTCAAGGACGACGCCTTCCTGGCCGGGGTGGCCGTGAACATGGAGGGGGCGGCCGAGGCCAGCATGGGGGTCGATGCCGGCGACTTCGACAACGACGGGGACGAGGACCTGTTCATGACCCATCTGCTGGGCGAGACCAACACCCTGTACGTCAACGACGGCCAGGGCTGGTTCGAGGACCGCACGCTCGCCATCGGACTGGGCGCGCCCAGCAAGGGTTATACCGCCTTCGGCACCGCCTGGTTCGACTACGACAACGACGGCTGGCTGGACCTCATCGTGGCCAACGGAGACGTGCGCGTCATGCCCATCCTGGCCCGACAGGGGGACAAATACCCGCTGCGGCAGCCCAACCAACTCTTCCACAACATCGAGGGCAAGCGCTTCGAGGACGTGAGCGCCCGCGCCGGGCGGGTGTTCCAGGTGCCCGAGGTGAGCCGCGGCGTGGCCGTGGGCGATATCGACAACGACGGCGACCTGGATGCAGTGATCGTCAACAGCAACGGCCCGGCGCGCCTGCTCGTCAACCAGATCGGCAACGCACAGGATTGGATCGGGCTGCGCCTGGTGGACACCCACGGCCGCGACGCCTACGGCGCCCGCGTGCGGATCGAGCGGGACCGGGGGCCGGTCCTGTGGCGGCGAGTGCGCAGCGACGGCAGCTATGCCTCGGCCCACTCGCCGCGCATCCTGGTGGGGCTCGGCAAGTCCCGGCCCAAGACCCTCACCGTCACCTGGCCCGACGGTGGACAGGAGCAGTGGAGCGGCCTCAAGCCCAACACCTGGCACACCCTGCGTCAGGG
>JALVEU010000123.1 GCA_027030565.1 Gammaproteobacteria bacterium
GGGGAGCCGGGCGGACCCGGGCCGCGCGCGCAAGGCTCAGTCCTGGTCCGGGGGCAGGTACAGGACCGCGTCCATCTCCACTGCAGCGCCCTTGGGCAGCGCCGCCACCCCAACCGCAGCGCGCGCCGGATACGGTTTGGAGAAGTAGCCGGCCATGACCTCGTTCACTGCCGGGAAATGGGCCAGATCCGTGAGATAGACAGTGAGCTTGACGACGTCGTCGAGGCTGCCATGGGCCGCCTGCGCCACGGCCGCCAGATTGTCGAACACGCGCCGGATCTGCTCGGCAATCCCGCCGGGGACCAGCTCCATGGTCTGCGGATCCAGCGGAATCTGGCCCGAAAGGTATACCCAGTCCCCGGCGCGCACTGCCTGAGAGTAGGTGCCGATGGCCTCAGGGGCACGCGTGGTATGAAACGCCTCTTTCATCGCGATGGGTCTCCAGGGATTGTCCGTGGACGCCAGATTGTGCACCACCCGGCCGGGTTGGGGCACACCGCGTGCGCTAGCCCACGCGTTTCACGGAATAGACCTGGGGGACCTTGCGCAGGGCGCGCAGGATGCGCGCCAGGTGTCTGCGGTCGCGGGCGGCGAGCACGAAGGTGAGCGTGGTGGAAGAGCCGTCGTGGCGCTCGAAGGTGATGTTCTCGATGTTGGAGTGCTGCCCGGAGATGCGCGCGGCCATCTCCGCGAGCACACCCCGCTCATTGCGGGTCTGCACGCGAATGGCGGTGAGGAACTCGCCCTGGGGCGCCTCGGCCCAGCGCACCGAGAGGGTGCGGTCCTCCATCCTGCGATAGGCGCGCACGTTGGAGCAGTGATCCCGATGCACCACCAGGCCGCGTCCCGCGCTGAGGACCCCGACGACGGGATCACCCGGGATCGGGTAACAGCACTTGGCGAAACTCACCACCATGCCTTCGGTCCCCTCGATGGACAGGGCGACTGCCGGTTCGGTGTCGTCCTCGTCCACGCGGGCGGGTGCCAGACGGTGCGCCACCACCTGCGCCATGCGCTTGCCCAGGCCGATCTCCTCCAACAGGTCGTCGAGGGATTCCAGGCCCAACTCCTCGAGCAGGGTCGCCATGCGGGCCACGGAGACCTCGCGCAGGGACAGATCGAAGCCCGCCAGTGCCTTTTCCAGGAGCCGACGGCCGAGACGCCGGGCCTCTTCGCGCTTCTGGTTCTTGAGGTAGTGGCGGATCGCGGCCCGGGCCTTGCCCGTGACCACGAAGTCCAACCAGTTGGGGTTGGGACGTCCGGTGGAGGCGGTGATCACCTCCACCGTCTGTCCGCTCTGCAACACCGTGCTGAGCGGCGCCAGGCGCCGGTCGATCTTCACCGCGACGCAGGTATTGCCCACGTCGGAATGGATGGCGTAGGCGAAGTCCACAGCCGTGGCCCCGCGCGGCAGGGCGCGAATCTCGCCGGCCGGCGTGAAGACATAGACCTCGTCCGGGAAGAGGTCCACCTTGATGCTCTCAAGGAACTCCAGGGAATTACCGGCCCGCCGCTGGATCTCCAGCACGTCCTCCAGCCAGCGCCGGGCCGGATCGTGCACCGGCGCACCGCCCTGTCCCGCCTTGTACAACCAGTGGGCAGCGATGCCCACCTCGGCCACGCGATCCATCTCCTCCGTGCGGATCTGCACCTCGATGGGGATGCCGTTCGGGCCGAACAGGGTGGTGTGCAGGGACTGATAGCCGTTGGCCTTGGGAATGGCGATGTAGTCCTTGAAGCGTCCAGGCACCGGAGTATAGAGATTGTGCACCGCACCCAGTATCCGGTAACAGGTATCGACGTCCGGGGCGATGATGCGCACCGCGAACACGTCGAAGACCTCCTTGAAGGAGAGGCGCTTGGCGCGCATCTTGCGATAAATGCTGTAGAGATTCTTGGTGCGTCCGAGGATGCGCGCCTCGATGTGGAGCTCTTCCAGGCGGGCGCAGATCCCCGCCTCCACCTTCTGCATCAGTTCCCGATGGTGCCCGGTGGCGTGCTGCACCGCCGCCTCCAGGACCCGATGGCGCATGGGATACAGGGCGCGAAAACCCAGGTCCTCCAGCTCGTTGCGCAGCTGGTTCATGCCCAGGCGCTGGGCGATGGGCGCGTAGATGTCGAGGGTCTCGCGGGCGATGCGGCGCCGTTTCTCCGGGCGCATGACCCCGAGGGTGCGCATGTTGTGCAGGCGGTCGGCCAGCTTGATCATGATCACCCGCAGGTCACGGGCGACCGCCAGCATCATCTTGCGGAAGCTCTCGGCGGCCGCCTCGGCCTTGGACTCGAAGCTGAGGCTGGAGAGCTTGCTGACGCCGTCGACCAGCTCGGCCACCTCAGTGCCGAACTCGGCCTCGATCTGCGACTTGGCGGTCTCCGTGTCCTCGATGACGTCGTGCAGGATGGCGGCCATGATGCTCTGCGCATCCAGGCGCATCTCGGCCATGGTGCGCGCCACCGCCAAGGGATGATAGATGTAGGGTTCGCCGGTCAGGCGGGTCTGGCCTTCGTGGGCTTCAGCGCCGAAGAGGTAGGCGCGGTAGATCTCGCGCACCTCCTCGGGGGAGAGGTAAGATTCGAGCAGCGAACAGAGATCGCTGATCAGAAACCGGCTGGACTCGGCAGCCTGAGCGAGGCCGGGGCGGGAAGCCGCAACGTTCGCCATGCCGCCCTGCCGTCCCTCCGGCTCAGATTTCCTCCGGAGGTCCTGCAGGCGGCTCGGGGGTATCGGCGAATGGATTCATCTCCATGCTCGGCATCTGGGGCATTTCGGGCTCGTCGAGCAACGCGGGACTGATCTTGCCCTCGGCGATCTCGCGCAGGGCGATCACGGTGGGCTTGTCGTTCTCGGGCTCGACCAGGGGTTCGGCCCCGCGCTCGAGCTGACGCGCCCGTTTGGCGGCCAGCAAGACGAGCTGGAAACGGTTGTCCACCTTTTCGAGACAGTCCTCGACAGTCACTCGCGCCATTCGCGCAACCTCCTCAGGTCCTCCGGAAACGACAACGACCGGAGCGGCTTGCGCCACCCCGGGACACTGGACCAAATTCTAAACAAAACCCATGCCAGTGGCCACCGGCGCAGCTCGTCGATGCCGACACGGCCCGGGGCCACCCGGGTCGAACACCCGAAGCCCCCGTCGCGATCCGGCAGGAGGCCAGCGGCAGCTAGCGAGATCCCGGCCGGGGGGCCAGGAGCGAATCGATCAGGGAGCGAAACCGGACCTGCTGGGCCTCCAGCCGCAAGCGCCGGGCGTGCACGATACTGCCCAGGTCGTCCACGGCATCCTCGAACCGGTCATTGACGAGCAGGTAGTCGTACTCGGCATAGTGACTCATCTCCGACTCGGCCTGGCGCATCCGTGCCTGGACCACTTCCTCCGGGTCCTGTCCCCGGCTCCGGAGTCGCGCTTCCAGTGCCTGGCGTGAGGGCGGCAACACGAATACGGAGACGGCCCCAGGCATTCGCTGACGCACTTGGCGTGCCCCTTGCCAGTCGATGTCCAACATGACGTCGAAGCCCTCGGCCAGGAGCGCCTCCACGGTGCTGCGCGCCGTGCCGTAGTAGTTGCCGAACACCTCGGCATACTCGAGAAAGGCATCCTCGTGCACCATCTGTTCGAAGCGCTCGCGGGTGACGAAATGATAGTCCCGCCCGTCCACCTCGCCCGGACGCCTGGGTCGCGTGGTGTGCGAGACGCTGAACCGGATCCACGGATCGCGCTCCATGAGCGCACGAATCAGCGAGGTCTTGCCGGCGCCCGAGGGGGCCGAGACGATGAACAGCGTACCGGGTGCGGCCTGCCCCA
>JALVEU010000124.1 GCA_027030565.1 Gammaproteobacteria bacterium
GAGCACCAACTGCCCGGAATCCTGGTGCAGGAGATACACCGAGCACACGTCCACGGACAGGGCGCGGCGCACGCGTCGCACGATCAGGGAGAGCGCGGATTCCAGCGTCTCAGCGTCATTGACCTCCTGGACGATGCGCTGCAGGACGTGGAGCATGGCGCCCCTAGCGCCATCGGCCACGGGCCCGCCGCGGGGCCGGTCGACGCACGATACGCACACCGACCACACGCACTCTCGGGCCAGGGCGCATCCGGGTCACGGCCCCGATCGGTTGCCCTGTCGACCCCGACTCCGGTATGCCGGTGGTTCCCGGAACAACAGGGGCGCGAGCTGGGACAGTGCCCGCTCGTAGACGCGTCGCTTGAAGAACACCACCTCGCGAGCCGGCAGCCAGTAGTCCACCCAGCGCCAGCCGTCGAACTCGGGGTGATCGGTATTGCGCAAGTCCAGATCCGCCTCCTCGCCCAGGAAACGCAGCAGGAACCACACCTGCTTCTGACCGATACAGCATGGCCGCCGCCCCCGGCGCACCAAGTGTCTCGGCAGGCGATAGCGCAGCCAGCCGCGCGTGGATCCCATGACCTCCACGTGCTCGGGCCGCAAGCCCGTCTCCTCGGTGAGCTCGCGGAACATCGCCTCACGTGGCGTCTCATCGGCCCGGATCCCCCCCTGGGGAAACTGCCAGGCGTCCTGACCGATGCGCTTGCACCAGAGCACACGCCGGTCCCTGTTGCAGATGATGATCCCTACATTCGGCCTGAAGCCATCAGAATCAATCACTTGCCACCGCCACGTTCGATTGGATCCATAAATTTTATTGTTTCATACGTGGGCGCATACGGGCAAACCGAAAGCCTCGCGCACAGACCGGCCTCACGCCACGTGCTCACTTGTACCGGAGTTTGAAGCCGGCGGCCTTGAGGTAGGTGCGTTCGTTGGCCAGGTCGGCTTCGGTCATGGGGTGGGCCTCCAGATAGCCCTCCGGCAGGCTCAGGCGGATGGTATCGCCATCGCACTGGGCATTCACCGCAGGGATCGGCCGGGTGGGTCTGGCGCGATTGAGCAATACGGCCAGGCGCAGGAGCACCGCCAGGCGGCGCGTGGTCGCGCGGCGGTACTCAGGCAACAGGTCGAAGGGCTCGGCCACGAACTTGCGCCGATGAGTGCGGACCAGGGCCGCCAGCACCTGTTGCTCCTGTCGTGTGAACCCCGGCAGATCGGCGTAGGCGAGGATATAGGCCCCGTGCTTGTGATGGCCACTGTGCGCCACCGCCAGACCGATCTCGTGCAGGCGTGCGGCCCATTGCAGGAGATTGGCCTCCTCCTCCCCCAGCGACCAGTCTGCCGAGACCTGACCGAACAGTGCCAGCGCGGTGTCCGCCACACGGTGGGCATGGGCATCGTCCACGTCGAAACGTCGTTCCAGGGCCTGCACCGTGCGCGGCCGGATCTCCTCGTGCCGGATACGCCCCAGGTGATCGTACAGCAGCCCTTCGCGCAGCGCCCCACTGGACACGATCATTGCCTCGATCCCCAGCCCTTCGAAGACCGCCTGCATCACGGTCACACCCCCGGGGAACACCTGTGCGCGATCCTTGCTGATCGCAGGCAGATCCAGGCGCTTGATGCTTCCCGCCTTGATCATGGCCTTGCGCAGCTTGTGCAGCCCTTCCAGCGTGATGCCCTCGGAACTCCAGCCCGACTCGGCCAGGCAGCGGGCGATGGCCAGTGCGGTGCCCGAGGCCCCCACCGAAAGGTCCCATCCCAGGATGCGATAGGAGCGGGCCACCGGGCGCAACTCGAGCCGTGCAGCGATCACCGCGCGTCGCCAGGCCTCGGCGGTGATCTCCCCATCCCCGAAAAACCGCTGGGTGCTGCTCACGCACCCCATGTACAGGCTCTCCATGTGCCTTGGCTCGAATCCGCGCCCGATGATGAGCTCCGTGCTGCCCCCGCCGATGTCCACCACGAGGCGGCGGCGCTCGTCCGCCCCCAGGCTGTGCGCCACGCCCAGGTAGATGAGGCGCGCCTCCTCCACACCGGAAATGATGTCGATGGGGTGACCGAGCGCCTGGCGGGCCCGCTCCAGGAACGCCGCTCCGTTGCGTGCCTTGCGCAGGGTATTGGTGCCCACGGCGCGCACGGCCCCCTGAGGCAGGTCCCGGACCCGCTGCCCGAAGCGCTCCAGACAAGCCAGGGCTCGCTCCACGGCCGGACCCCGGAGCTCGCCGCGTTCGTCGAGTCCCGCCGCCAGACGCACTGTCTCGCGCAGCCGGTCCACCACGTGGATGTCACCATCGGTGACACGGGCCACGATCATGTGGAAACTGTTGGACCCGAGGTCCACGGCCGCAATCATGGAAGGGCGCTGACGTGTGTCCATACGGATCTCCGTCGGAGGAAACGGGTTCGGTTTGAGGCCGGGCCGGCCGAACGGGCGCCGCCCGGCTCCACACGCCGATGCACCGGAGGCTGCCGGGCGTGCATGCGCACCCGCCGGCCCTGCAGGTGGGCACGTGCCACGGGGTCTCAGGCCACCTCGCCCGTGGCGGGAAGCGGGGCGTCTTCGGCGTGAATACGCCGATGGGCGGGAAAGCGGCAGACGAAGGTACTACCCTCACCAGGGCGGCTGTGGATCTCCAGCTCGCCGCCATGGCGCTGAAGCACGTGCTTGACGATGGCCAGACCCAGTCCGGTACCCCCGGACTCGCGGGAGCGTCCGGCGTCGGCACGATAGAAACGCTCGGTCAACCGCGGGATGTGCTCGGGTTCGATCCCCACCCCCTGATCCTCTATGCGCAGGACGGGACACGCGTCCTCGACGCCCCAGTGCACGCACACCGGCCGCCCCGCAGGCGAATAGTGCACTGCATTGTCGATGAGATTGTTGACCAGGCTCTCCAGTTCGTGCTCCACACCCTGAAGGAACAACGAACGGTCCAGGTCCAGCTCGAACGGATGGGCGGCTCGGGTGTCGGCCTGTGCGGCCGCCACCGCCTGTTCCACGAGTGCGCCCACGTCCACCGCCGCTTCCTCGCGTTGCACCTCGGGTGCCTCCAGCGAGGCGAGCAGCAGGAGGTCCTCCACCAGACGCGCCATGCGCTCGACCTGGGCGCGCATCTCCTCCACGGATTGGCGGCGGCCGGAGGGTGTCTCCTCGTCCAGCATGTCGAGATAACCCCTGAGCACCGTGAGCGGGCTGCGCAATTCGTGGGAGACGTTGGCGACGAAGTCCCTGCGCATGGCATCGAGCGCCTGCTCGCGGGTCACGTCGCGAACGGTGAGCAGAATCTGATGCTTGCCGAACTTGACTGCCTGGATCGAGAGTCGGCCCTGGCTGCCACGCGGCGCCGGGATCTGCACCGGGGCGTCATATCGTCCCGATTCCAAATAACGCACGAACTCCGGGTCGCGCAGCAGGAAGGTGATACGCCGGCCCCGGTCGCGCCGGCTGTCCAGATGCAGCATCTGAGCAGCCGCCTGATTGAACCACTCCACCTGCCCATCCGCGTCCAGCACCACCGTGCCGTAGGGCAACGCAGCGTTCGCCTTCTGGAACCCGCGCATGAGTCTGGAGAGCTTTTTCTTGCGCTTCTTGCCGCGCCGCCGCAAGCGCTCGATGCCGCCATAGAGCGCATCCCAGGGGCCGCTGAGGTCTTTCGGCGCCTGCCGGTTGCCCTGGGAGAGCCAGCGCAACACGTCGTGCAGCTGGCGCAGATGCCAGCCCAGGAGCAGTGCAAGCCCCAGCGCCGCCCCCCAGGCCGGGACACCGAGCACCCAGCCCAGCACTGCCCCTGCAGCTCCCGCCAGCAGGGCACGGCCCACCTCCTTGAACCAGAAATCGTTCGGCATCGCGCTCCCGCCATGCCCCCCGGCTGACCAGTCTCAGCCCTCGGCGCGCGGCACCCGACGCCCGACCCGGCACACCGTCTCGGCGGCAACGGGTGGTTCGTCCTTCGGCGGCAGTGCACGGGCGAGCGCCATGGAGGGCCGGGCTCCTTGCGGATCCTGCCCGAATTGTACCCGGCCACCTCCATGACACCAACGGAGCGGGCGCACGCTTGATTTGGGTCAAGCCCATCCGGCATTCTTGCCTCCCCAATCTGCGGGGATCCCTCCTCTATGACGGAACAGCTGGAGCGCTGGCTGAGCGAGGCGAGCGGCCTGGTCTGGGGCCCGCCAATGCTCGTGCTGCTGTTCGGTGTGGGACTCTATCTCACGGTCGGCCTGCGGCTGCTGACCTGGCGGCGAATCCCCCAGGCCTTCGCCCTGCTCTGGACCGGAAGGCGCGGCCAGGGAGCGGGCGACATCACGCCGTTTCAGGCGCTCATGACCGCCCTGTCGGCCACCATCGGTACCGGCAACATCGCCGGGGTGGCCACGGCCATTGCCCTGGGTGGACCCGGCGCCGTGTTCTGGATGTGGGTCACGGCCTTGGTGGGCATGGCCACCAAATACGCCGAGGCCGTGCTCGCGGTGCGCTACCGTGAGGTGGATGCACTGGGGCAGCACGTGGGTGGCCCCATGTATTACATCCGGGACGGTCTCGGGGCCCGCTGGCACTGGCTGGGCGGGGCATTCGCCGCCTTCGCCACCGTGGCTGCCTTCGGGATCGGCAATATGGTGCAGGCCAATTCGGTGGCCTCGGCCCTACGCGATACCCTTGGCACCCCGGTTTGGATGACGGGAGCCCTCATGGCGGCGTTGGTGGCCACCGTCGTACTGGGCGGGTTGCGTCGCATCGCCGAGGTGGCCTCCGCCCTGGTGCCCTTCATGGCGCTGGCCTACTTCATCGCGGCGGCACTGGTCATTGCCCTGTCTTGGCGGGAGGTGCCCCATGCCCTAGCGACCATCGTCGGCTCGGCCTTCACGGGCACGGCGGCCACTGGGGGCTTCGCGGGAGCGACGGTGTGGGCCGCCATCCGCTTTGGCGTAGCACGCGGCGTGTTCTCCAACGAGGCCGGACTGGGCAGCGCCCCCATCGCCCACGCCGCGGCACAGACTAACGAGCCGGTACGCCAGGGCCTGGTGGCCATGCTCGGGACGTTCATCGACACGCTGGTGGTCTGCACCCTCACGGCGCTGGTCATCGTGCTGAGCGGACAATGGACCACAGGGCTCACCGGGGCCCCGCTGTCCAGTGCGGCCTTCCAGACGGTGCTTGGGCCGATGGGCCAGTACGTGGTGACGTTCGGGCTCGCGCTGTTTGCTTTCACGACGGTGCTGGGCTGGAGCTACTACGGAGAGCGCTGCGCCGAGTATCTGTTCGGGGTCGGCGCCATCCGTCCCTATCGGTGGCTGTGGGTGGCGGCGGTCCCGCTCGGTGCCTGGGTGAAGCTCGAGTTGGTGTGGCTCGCTGCCGACGTCATGAACGGCCTCATGGCCCTGCCCAATCTTGTCGCCCTGGCCCTGCTCAGCCCGGTCGTGTTCCATATCACGCGCCGCTACTTCCGATCGGACCCCAAGCCGTGAACCCACCCAAACCCCCTCCGCAGGAGCTCATCGAGCAGACCGTGCGCCTGGCCCTGGCCGAAGACGTCGGCCCCGGAGACCTTACGGCGGCCCTGATCCCGTCTTCCACCCAGGTCGAGGCCCGGGTGGTCACCCGGGAAGCCGCCGTGCTGGCCGGATCACCCTGGTTCCAGGCCGTGTTTCGCGCCTTGTCCGACGCCGTGCAGATCACCTGGGAGGTCGGCGAGAGCGCTCTGCTGCGTCCCGGCCAGACGGTCTGTCGTCTGGCCGGGCCGGCGCGGGCCCTGCTCACCGGTGAACGGGCCGCACTCAATTATTTGCAGTTGCTGTCGGGTACCGCCACCACCACCCGCGTCTATGTGGAGGCGATCCGCGGCACGCGAGCCAAACTCCTGGATACCCGCAAGACGATCCCGGGCCTGCGCCTGGCGCAGAAATATGCGGTGCGCTGCGGGGGCGGCCACAATCATCGTCTCGGCCTGTTCGACGCCGTACTGATCAAGGAGAACCATATTCACGCAGCGGGCTCCATCACCGCGGCCGTATCGAGAGCACGCACGCGTTACCCGAAGACCCCCGTGGAAGTGGAGATCGAAGACCTCGATCAGCTGCAGGAGGCGATCCAGGCAGGGGCCACCCGTGTGCTCCTGGACAATTTCGACCTCGATGGACTCGAAAGCGCCGTGCGCGCGGCCGGCGGGCGCGTCGAGCTGGAGGCCTCCGGCGGTGTCACGCTCGACAACGTCCGCGCCATCGCCGATACGGGCGTGGACTACATCTCGGTGGGGGCGTTGACCAAGGACGTGCGCGCCATCGACTTTTCCATGCGCTTGGCCTGAGCCTCAGGCGAACACCACGGTCCGGTTGCCGCAGACCAGGATACGGTCCTCCAGGTGCCACTTGACGGCCCGAGCCAGGACCAGACGCTCCACGTTCATGCCCAGCTCCTTCATCTGAGCGGCACTGTGCCGATGCGACACCCGCATGACGTCCTGGTCGATGATGGGACCCTGATCCAGCTCTTCGGTCACGTAGTGCGCCGTGGCACCGATGAGTTTCACCCCCCGTTCGAAGGCCTGGCGATAGGGATCGGCACCGGCGAATGCCGGCAGAAAGGAGTGATGGATGTTGATGATGCGGTTCGGATAACGCGCCACGAAGTCGCCCGTGAGAATCTGCATGTACCGTGCGAGGACCACCAAGTCGGTCTCCCCACCCAGCAGCTCGAGGATGCGGGCCTCGGCCTGCGGCTTGGTCTCACGCGTCACGGGCACATGATGGAAGGGAACGCCGAAGTGGCCCACCGCCTCCTCCAGGTCCGGGTGGTTGCTGATCACCTGTGTGATCCGACAGGGCAGTTCTTGCCGGGAAACCCGCCACAGCAGCTCGAGCAATACATGATCGTGCTTCGAGACCAGGATGGCGACGCGTTTGATGTCTGCCGCGTATGCCAGGCGCCAATCCATTTCGAAGCGCTCGGCCACGGCCCGCTGGAAGGTGGCCTCCAGAACGCCGCGCGAGACGTCGAGGTGCGGGGTCTGGAACTCGAGACGCATGAAGAAGGTGCCGCCCTCGGGGTCGGAGCTGTGCTGGTCCAGAGCCGTGATGTTGGCCCCGTGGTTGTAGAGGAACGCCGTCACTGCCGAGACGATCCCGGGCCGGTCCGGGCAGGTGATCAGCAGTCTGGCCGTCGCGTCCGTACGGCTGTCCTCGTCCGTTACCATCGCCATGAAACCTCCGGGGCCGCTGGAGACGTGCACCACGCCGAAAAATCCCGAGCGCGATCGGGTATATCATACCGGCATCGCGCAATCTGCAGCCGGTCCCTCCCCGTAAACCATGAGACTGGGCGAGAAGCTCAAGGAATCCCTCAAACCCGCGGTTCGCCGCCTGGGCAACTGGCATCGCCACGATCCCGCACATCGGCCCATATTCGTCTTCTCGACACCCCGCAGCGGCTCCACCTGGCTCACCGAGCTCTTCCTCAGCCAGCCAGGCTTCAGGCCCTGTGACGAGCCGTTCAATCTCCGCAGCCAGCAGGTCCGCGTTGCACTCGGACTCGAAACATGGACAGCCCTCTACGATCCAGCGAACGAACAGCGGATCCGAAGCTACCTCGAGGGTTTCATCTATGGCCACCGGGCATCGGCGTTCAAGAACCTCCTCCCTACGCAGCGTCACTACCGGTTTCGCACGAGCCGCGTGGTGTTCAAGATCCTGCATGCCTTGGAGCACCGGATCGACTGGGTGGAACAGGCGCTAGGAGGGCAAGTCTATTTTTTGATTCGACATCCCATCCCGGTCGCACTGTCGCGGGAGGTCACGCCGAGACTGGAAGTCTTTTTGGAAGCCCCGTTCGTCGACCATCTCGACGAGGCCCAGCGAAGCGTGGCTCAGGACGTGATCGAGCGCGGTGACCGCCTCGAACGCAACGTGCTCGACTGGTGTCTGCAGAATGCGGTGGCACTCCGAAACAAGGCTGCACGCCGCGGCTTGATCACCTATGAGCAGTTGGTCCTGGACCCCGAGCCAGTACTCCAAAGGCTCTACCACGAAGCAGATCTGAGCGATTTGCAGCGCATGCGTGATCAGCTATCCCGCCCTTCGAGATCCGTATCCAAATCAGCTCCGGAGACGGCTCAAGCACTGCACGCTCGGCGCCAGGAGCGACAGTGGCTGGTGGAGAAGTGGCGCGACCGGATCGATACTCCGACCGAACGGCGTCTCATGGATCTCGTGCGGCAATTCGGGATCGAGATCTACTCGGCTGGATCCGCAAAACCCCACCCAGATTTCTGGGTTCCGCCTGTATCCTCCACACATGCTCCACATCTCACTACCTCGGCACCGCACACCGGTCATGGCTGAACCATTACACCACGGCCCCCCGCTCCCTCCTCTCGATCCGGAACAGCTGCGCCCAGTATTTGTGGTGGGTATGAATGGATCTGGCACAACCATGCTAGTAGAGAGTCTCGGGCGACATCCGAGACTCTATGCATTTCCACGCGAGACACGCGCATTTCCCCAGTTGATCACGGCTCTGCAGCAGTTCGGGGATTTAGCCACAGACGAGAATTTCCTGGAGCTGTGGAACACCGTCGCCTCACTGCCAGAGATTCAAATCAAAAATGGTATGCAGCCTGTACCGATCCCGTCAAACTGGCGTGAACATCCTAGAACGTTGGCGACGGTCATCGATGCCGTCATGCGCCATTTCGCCTGCCAACAAGGTAAATCACGCTGGGCAGAAAAGACGCCGCAGCATGTGCTGCATATCTCCACACTGGCCGAGCTTTTCCCTCAGGCGCAGTTCATACACATTATTCGTGATGGCCGGGACTGCGCAGCTTCGTTCCATCGACGCTGGAAACGCACTCCAGCCCTCACTATCCGTCGGTGGCGACACGCCGTTCGTGAAGGGAGAAAGCAGGGAGAAAGGCTAGGCCCGAGACGGTACCTAGAGGTCCATTACGAACGACTGACCGAAGATCCCGAGCAGTGGATGCGACGCATATGCGCATTTTTGGATCTGCCCTTTCACCCAGAGGTACTCAAGTCCAGCTGGCCACAGAGTGACCGGCGAGGAAAAGAGGATACCATCCGTCCAAATGCCGACCGATGGCGATCTTACTTTTCCGCGCGCGAGGTGCGCCGGCTTGAGGCAATCGCCGGGCACACCCTAGCTGAAATGGGCTACTCTGTCTCAACAGAGGGTACCGACTCCGACCCCCCGCGGGCTGCGCTTCGATACTGGACACTGCGCGACGGCCTGCGCCAAGCAAGTTACTACGTTTGGAAAAAGGCCTCCGGAGAATACCGAGATCACTCTTGGCGCATCATCTTCTCCCTCATCCTTCAAGGCATTCGTCAACAGATCAAGACCAAAACTCGCGGCTGACGAGCGATGCACATCTCCAAGAGCTCCTTGTCCATCATCAAATCGCCGACCAGCCGCTCGGCGTGCCTGAGCTCCAGCTCCAGGAAGGCCACCTTCGGATTGTCGATGTGCCGCGTCCATCCACGCTGCTCCGTCGCCATCCAGGAACGCGTCTCACCAGCTCGACAGCACTGCCGCAGGCTGGCCGGCCTCCCTCCCGACTCAGGCATCCAGGCTCTCGCCCCGCAAGAGCCGCAATACCACCTCCTGCTTGCGCTTCGCAGACCAACGCCTCACCGAGACAGGCTGGTTCGTGGACACTTCCTGTCGCTCTCACGCTGAGACCAAATGTGTGTCCAGAATATTCGAGCGGCAACGCACGCTCATGTAAGCGGATCGCCCAATAAGGAAGCGTGAATCTCAAGGATCCGGGCTTCCACTGCTTCCTTCCCGAAGCGGCGAGCGGCCCGCCGATTGGCCTCGGCGATCCGCTGTCGCAGCGCCTCGTCACCGATCACCCGGACCAACACCTCGGCGAAGTCTTCGGGACGGGTAGATTCCAGCAGATAGCCGTGTTCGCCCGGCTGCACCACTTCGGGAATCCCACCCACTGGTCTAGTGATCACCACCAAACCGTGGGACATTGCTTCCAGCACCACGCAGGGGAGCCCCTCTCCGTACCACGTGGGGAAGAGCAGCACATCCGACTGCGCCAATACGCGCTGTTTCTCGGGACCTCGGACGTAGCCTGTGAACAGAACCTCCTCCAGCCCGAGTTGCCGAGCTCGATCCTTGGCCCTCTCCAGGTCCGGCCCGTCCCCGGCGACGACCATGACGATACGTGTGTCTGGTAGGCGAGACCGCGCCATGGCCACGGCCTCCATGGCCACGAAGATTCCCTTGGACTCGAGCACCCGGGACATGAAGAGCACTTGAACACAGGCCTCTTCCACCGGACTGGGTGGAGCGGGGTTCGCCGGGGGTTCGGCCACCGTGGTATCGATCCAGAAGGGCGTGGACTGCGGCACACCCAGCCCCTGGAGCCGTTCCTGGAACAGCTTGCCAAGCACGATCACGCCCTGGACCCGAGCGAAAGTGGCGCGAAAGAAGCCTCTCAGCCAAGACCGCTCCGCCACCTCACGCGCGAATTCCTCATCCCAACCGTGCATGGTGATCAGGACCGGCCGGCGCAGCAGGCGTGCCAGTCCAATGAACACTCCGTCCCGGTAGAAAGACCGGGCATTCAGGGAAGGATTGACGTGCACCAAGCGGTATCCGCCGAACACCAGGAGCCAGAGGAATCGGCCGTACCGGGCCACCAGGCGCATGACCGTACCCAACGCCGTCTCGGGATCGGCACTGTTGACATAGAAATAGTCGATGGAGGGGTGGCGGTCCAGGTCCACGGTCGCATAGTAATGCGTCACCCCGCCAGGGAGCCGCAAATCAGGCACCAATACCAGTACGCGTCCTCTACCTCCCATGCTCAGTGCCTCGGTTCATTGCTCAGGAGCTGTTCGTAAAGCGCCACGTACTGCTTCTGCGACCCGTTCCCAGCTGTGTCCCTCAGCCGTCTGAAGGACGTTGTCGGTGAGAAAATACGCCATAAGATCCCGCCCCGCCGATGCGAGGCAGTATGTGTCACGACAAAGAACTTCACGAAGCCCCCTCCCGATTGGACCATATCAGTGCACCCATGCAGGCGGGCACGTGCGCTACCACGAGGCGCCGGTCACATAGCCCGCGCGCTGTAGGGCGTCGCCGGCAATGGCCTGGAAAACCCGCTTCTGGCGCCGTGTCCAAGACACCCACTTCCCTGTCGTGCGCGGGCTTTCCGCCAGGGACACCGGCTCCCAGGTCACTGTTCCCGGGGCGTGTACGCTGGAAGCGCCGCGCAGCGGCAGGCGATCGATCTCATCCCAAGGGTAGCGGTCCGGAGGGAGGTCGTATGCGTCGCAAGCCCAGCGGGCGAAGGCGTGCGGATCACGCACGATATCTTCGTACTTCCAGACAGGGACCGGGTCGCCACGTCTCTCCCGATAGGTCGCATAGTCGAGTGCCAGGTGGGTCGCCCGGGACCACTGCTGCGCCACTCGGCGGAACGACTTCTGAGGCCAGGTCTTGAGGGTGGAGGCGACCACGTCGCGCCCGTCGCGCAGGAGCAGGAGCAACCGCTCTCCAGGGAACCAAGTCTCGAAGTGACGGAGATAACGAACGTCCGGCACCTTGAACAAAGCCGTCCGACCGTCCGGGACGAAGCCCAGCAGATAGGCCATGAACGCACCCCCAGACAAGCGCAAGAAATCGTGTCGCGCCATGCGCTCACGGTTGTGTTCGAAAAGAGCGAAAAAGCGCTCCTGTGCCTGCAGAAGGTCACCGCTGAGCTCCGGCAATGGGAGCTCCCACATCTGGTTGGGGTAAGCGTAGACCTGCGGGTGGAGACGGATGAGCTCGCCGGTGTATACGGTACCAGAGCGTGGCATGACACCCAGGATCCAGACGGCAGGCGGATGCAGAGTGCCGCGCATCCGCTCCGCCGCCGCCGCCACTGCCGGGCTCACCTCCAGCGAGTCGAAGCGGCGGTCGTAGGGATCTTCACGGCGGCTGGGCACGAGGCCCAGGCAACGGGCTGTGCGGACCAGTGGGCGGCGGATCCGTCGGAACAGGGGCATAGCGGGTTGGGCCACAAAAATCAGGCATGGTAGCAGCACCGCGCGTGAGACGCTGTGACCACCACCAAAGTCCAACAGCCCACGCCCAACCGCTTGCAGTGGCAGACGGTCCGCCGTGGGAACGGCGACCCCGCGGCTAGGAGGCTTCTTCGCCTGCCCCCTCTCGGCCTTTGGCCTTCTCCACCGCTTCGGTCACCATCTTCTGCAGCTCGCCTTTTTCCAGCAGCTCCAAGGTGATGTCACATCCGCCGATCAGTTCGCCGTCGATGTAGATCTGCGGGAACGTGGGCCAGTTGGCGAAGCGTGGAAGGTTCTCGAAGATCTCGCGGTCCGTCAGTACATTGACATAGGCGAAAGGCTGTCCCGTCTGTTGCAGGGCCGCCGCCGCCCGGGCCGAAAACCCGCACATGGGCATCTGCGGGGTGCCCTTCATGTAGATGATGACCGGGTTACTTTCCACTTGCTCGCGAATCCGCTCCAGTACGTCCATCGTAGATCCTCCTCACTTGCATCTTCGTTCATCGAATTCTCTGGCGCCAGTGTATAGGCTCCCAGGGGACGAAATACACGGGACAATTCGTGGGGGATTGCACGCTCAGATCGAACGCCAGTCAAAACCCCCTTCCTGGGTCGCGCAGCACACTTCGCTGGGGCTGGTCCCCAGCACGTCGGCCAGTGCCTTCTTCGCCAGTTCGGGGCGGTTGTTGTTCTCACTGAGATGCATGGCCACCACATGGCGGAGCCGGGAACGGTCCAGTGCATCCAGAAGTGCCGCCGCCTCCTGATTGGAGAGGTGCCCATAGGGGCCGGAGACACGCTGCTTGAGTGAAGGCGGATAGGGTCCGGTGGCCAGCAGATGCGGATCGTGGTTGCACTCGATCAGCAACGCATCGCAACCGTGAAGCTGCTCCTGCACGTGCGTGGTGGGGATCCCGATGTCCGTGAGCAGTCCGAGGCGAACCGCCCCATCGCTGACGACGAACTGACAGGGCTCCCGCGCATCGTGGGGCACCGTGTAGGGGGTCAGCTCGAGGTCACCGATGG
>JALVEU010000125.1 GCA_027030565.1 Gammaproteobacteria bacterium
GCGACCAGAGGTAGTCCCCGCGGTCGCAAATGACGAATTTCACCTGATCGTTGGACGACAGGTGGTCGAGGTTCTCCCAGCGGTTGCGGTGCGCCTCGCCCGAGGCCGGCGTTTTCAGGTCCATGATCTTGGTGACTCGGGGATCGACCCCGGACAGGTCCACGGCCCCGCTGGTCTCCAGGGAGACCTCGTGGCCATGTTCGCACAGGGCCTGCAGCAGGTGCAGGCAGTTGCGCTGTGCCAACGGCTCGCCGCCGGTCACGCAGACGGGCCGCACGCCATGGGCCTCCACGGCGGCCAGCACCTGGTCCACGGTCATCCAGCGCCCGCCGTGGAAGGCATAGGCCGTGTCACAGTACGTGCAGCGCAACGGACAACCCGTCAGGCGCACGAAGCTGCTGGGGCGGCCGGTGTCCCGGGCCTCTCCCTGCAGGGAGAGGAAGATCTCGGCGATCTTCAATCTGGGTGGTGCGGCTTGGACCATGGGGGAGCGCAGCGCCCCCGAGGGGGACGCTGGCCTCACTGCAACTGGCGTAGCTTCTGTTCCGCCAATCGTGCGACGCTGCTGTTGGGATATCGGTTGACGACCTCTTGTAGGACTTTGCGCGCCTGCGCGCGGTTCCCGAGGGCGAAGTGGGTGTAGCCGAGTTTGAGGCGCGCATCGGCGGCCTTGTCGCTGTTCGGGAACCGTTCCAACAGGCGCTGGAAACCTTCCAGCGCCCGGGCGTAGTCACCCTTGCCGTAGTAGGCCTCGGCCATCCAGTACAAGGCATTGGGGCGGTAGCGGCTCTCGGGGTGGGTCTGCAGGAAGCGCTGGAAGGCGGCGATGGCAGCGTCGGGCCGACGCTCTTCCAGGAGAAGGTTGCGGGCGTGGCGGTAGGCCTGCATCTCGTCACCAGGCTGGGGCGGCGCCGATGGGGACGGTGCCTCGGACGCTGGAGGTGCGGCTTGCGATGATGGGGGTTGCGCCGGCCGCTCCGGCGGGGGTGCCGACCCGGCTCCCGCAGCACCGGCCGCCGGCCCCCCCTCCAGCGTCTGCACGCGACGGTCGAGGTCGCGATACAGATCCCGCTGGCGCAGGCGCTCGCGTTCCAGTTCGTGGGTGAGACGTTCCACTTGGTCCCGAAGCTCGCGGATCTCCCGTTCGCTGGCCTCGACCCGGTCCAACAGGTCACGCAACACTCCGCTGTCGACGAGCCGTTCAAGGCGCCCCAACCGTTGCTCCAACGTATCCGGCGCCGCCTGCGTCTGCACGCAGGCCGTGAGCAGGAGCAACCCGGCGCTCATCCCCAGCCTGGCACTGCGCGTCCGACTCCGCTCAGCGCTCATAGACGATCTCCACCCTGCGGTTCTTCGCCCAGGCGGTCTCGTCGTGGCCCGGGTCCGCAGGCTTTTCCTCGCCGAAGCTCACGATGCTCATCTGAGTCTGTTGGGCTCCTTCCAGGCGCATGCGCTCGGCCACCGCCCGGGCGCGCCGTTCTCCGAGACCGAGGTTGTACTCGCGCGAGCCCCGCTCATCGGTATGGCCCTCCAGCCGCACGTGCAGGTCCGGGTATTTGGCCAGGAGCTTGCCGTGGGCGGCCACCACGTCCCGCCATTCGGGCGGGACCACATCGCTGTCGAAGTCGAAATAGACCACTCGTTGCGAGAGGGGGCTGGCCGGGTCGTCCAGGTACTCCAGGTCGATCCGGGCCTCGTCGCCCAGCGGCATCGCCACGCCGGCGGCGGTTCCCGGGGTGACCTCGGCTCCCTCCGTAGCCGGGCCGGGGCCGGCCTCTTCGGCACCCTCCTTCTTCCCCCCGGAGGTGGAACAGCCATGCAGAGTGAGGAGCGCGGCCAACAGCAGAATCAAGCGCGTGAGGTGGCGGGCATCGGGCATCGCGGGTTCTCCTTCGGCTCGTTGTCGAGGATCAGTCGTGGCGATAGGGGCCCCAGGCGGGTTCACGAACATCCTCGTCGGGGGTGCTGAGGCGCACCCGGACGCGGCCGTCAC
Source organism: Gammaproteobacteria bacterium (assembly GCA_027030565.1). Taxonomy (GTDB): domain Bacteria; phylum Pseudomonadota; class Gammaproteobacteria; order JAJDOJ01; family JAJDOJ01; genus JALVEU01. The sequence continues at coordinate 1,994 of JALVEU010000125.1, forward strand.
GGCTGACCGCAGCCAGCACCCCGCGTCCGGCGTGTTCGGTGGCGTACAGGATCAACCGCCCGTTGGGGGCGAAGCTGGGGGACTCGTCCAGTCGACCGTCGGTCAGGACCTGGAGCGCGCCGCCGGCTGTGTCGAGTGTGGCGATGCGGTAGCCCCCTCGGTCCAGGTGGACCACCGCGAGCCAGCGGCCGTCCGGGGAGACGTCCGGCGAGGCGTTGTACCGACCCTCAAAGGTGATCCGCTGCGCGGGACCCCCCGATGCGGCGATCCGATAGACCTGGGGACGTCCACTGCGGTCGGAGGTGAAGAAAATGGCCTTGCCGTCCGGCGACCACACCGGTTCGGTATCGATGGCGCGACCGAAGGTGAGTCGCGAAAGGCGACCGCTGGCCAGCTCCAAGACATGGATGTCGAAGTTGCCCTCGACGGAGAGGGCCAGGGCCAAACGCTGGCCGTCCGGAGACCAGGCCGGAGCGCTGCGCGTGCCCCGCCCCCCGGACACCTGCTGGCGATGGCCGGTGGCCAGCTCCTGCACGTACACGGCGGCCCGGCCGGATTCGAACGACACGTAGGCGAGCCGCCGGCCGTCCGGAGACCAGGCCGGAGAGAGCAGGGGCTGGGGCGAGTCGTATACCGTACGCGGGTTGTGGCCGTCCGAATCGGCGATCTGCAACAGGTAGCGGCGTGTGCCATCGGGGCGCGTGCGCACCGCCACGTAGGCGATTCGGGTGTCGAAGGCACCCCGTTCGCCGGTGAGTTCCTGGTAGACGCGGTCGGCGATCTGATGACCGGCCCTGCGCAGGGCTTGTGCGGCGGCACGCACGGAGAAATCGAGCAGCGGCCGGCCGGCCAGCACGTTCCAGAGCACGGCGTGCACGGTATAGCGCCCCGGGCCGTCGGGCGAGAGGCTGCCGGTCACCAGATAATCCACCCCGGCCTGGCGCCAGGCCGCGAGGTTGGGGGGCTGCCCCGGGGTGGGTGTCTCGGGAAAACGTGGTGGGGGCAGCGTCTCGAAGAGCCCTGAATTGCGCAGGTCCGATTCGATGACGCCGTCGACGTGTTCCGATGCGATCTCGGCACCGCCAAAGGGGGCGATGGCGATGGGGATGGCGCCTTCCACCCCCTGGGTGATCTCCACCTCCAGGACCGCACCGACCCTGGAACACAGGGCGAGCAGCGCGCTGGTGTATAGGATCGCCGCCAGGCGGGGGAGAGATCGTGAGGTGCTCATTGCGGTATGAACTCGAACTGAATGATGCGATCGAACACGGCCGGATCCGGAGCCGGCGGGAGGGGATCGGCACGCCACACGGCGTCTTCCACTGAGCGCCGGAAGGCTTCGTCTCCGTGGCACTCCAGCGTGCGCACCTCGGTCACCCGGCCCTCCGGAGTCTGACGGACCTCCACGACGCACCGGTCTGCGGATTGTACCCCGGGTGGCCGCCGCCATGCGCGTTCCACGTGTGTCCGGATCTGGGCGACGTACTGCTGTCGCAGTCCGGCGAGTCGTTGCGCCCGCCGCTTGGCCTCGGCTGTCCGCAGCGCGGCCTCCTCCTGCTCTTTGAGGCGGCGCAGCCGCTCGGCCTCGGCCTTGCGGCGGGCCTCCTCGGCGGCCTTGCGTTTGCGTTCGGCCTCGGCCTTGCGGCGGGCCTCCTCGGCGGCCTTGCGTTTGCGTTCGGCCTCGGCCTTGCGGCGGGCCTCCTCGGCGGCCTTGCGTTTGCGCTCGGCCTCGGCCTTGCGGCGGGCCTCCTCGGCGGCCTTGCGTTTGCGTTCGGCTTCGGCCTTGCGGCGGGCCTCCT
>JALVEU010000126.1 GCA_027030565.1 Gammaproteobacteria bacterium
CCACCATTCGGCGGTCCGTCCGCCGCACAGTCGGCGCTCTGGCACGGATGGCTGCGGCCCCGTGGCCCGAAGGCGGTCGTGGTGGTGCTGGCGATCGGGCTGCTCATGGTCGGTGTCGTCGGCCTGGTCTATGCAACGGGCGGGCTCAAATACGTCTATGCCCACACCATGTACCTGCCCGTGCTGCTCGCCGCACTCGGCTTCGGTGTGCGCGGCGGCGTGCTCGCGGCGCTGGCCGGCGGCCTGCTCCTGGGGCCCTTGGTGCCGCTGGAGGTGGCTACGGGTGAGACCCAGCCGGCCATCAACTGGCTGTACCGAATCGGGTTCTTCCTGCTCGTGGGCACGGTGGTCGGGGCGGCCTCCACCGCGTTCAAGCGCCACCTGGACTGGCAGGCCTGGATGCTGCGCCACAATCCGCTCACCGGACTGCCCAACCAGGCGGCGCTGCTGGAGGCCCTGCGTGCCAACCCGGCGGATGCACTGGGCCTCATGGTGGTCCAGATCGACAACCTCCTGGAGATCTCCAACACCCTGGGCTACGAAGCGGTGGACCGGGTGATCCTCACCCTGGCCCGTCGACTGGTGGAGCACCGTCCCCCCGATGCACAGGTCTATCACTACCACCCCGAGCGCCTGGCACTGCTCCTGCCCGGGGCGACCCGGGAGGAGATCGAGGCCGTGGCCCTCGAGCTGCATCCGATCCTGTCGAGTGCCCTGGAGGTCGATCACGTACCGGTGTACGTGGACATCTATCTGGGCGCCATCGCTCAGGACGGCCACATCGTGCACGGCGACGACCTGGTGAAGAAGGCCGACGCTGCCATGGCCTACGCCCACGACCGCGCCACTGCCTTCGCGCTCTACGACGAAGAGGTGGAGGGCCCGAGTCGCGAAGCCATGTCCCTGCTGGGGGGGCTCCCGGAGGCGATCCGGCGCGGTCACCTGGTGCTGCACTATCAGCCCAAGGTGGACCTCACGCGCCGCAGGATCGTGGGGGTGGAGGCGCTGCTGCGTTGGAACCACCCGGACCTCGGCCTGCTGCCGCCGGGCAAGTTCGTGCCCATGCTGGAAGGGACGGAGCTGGTCCAGGCGGTGACCCGCTGGGTGCTTCGCAACGCTTGCCGTCAACTCGCCGAGTGGCGGGCGGCGGGGTTCGATCTCACCGTGGCCGTGAACGTCACGGTGCGTAACCTCATGCAGGAGGACTTCCATCACTTCGTGGACTCGCATCTGCGCGAATGCGGCGTGCCCGCGAGCGCCCTGGAGATCGAGGTCACCGAGTCCTCGCTCATGGTGGACCCGCGCCAGGTGCTCCGGGTGCTGGCCGGGCTGCGCCGTCACGGGCATCCCATCGCCATCGACGACTTCGGCACGGGCTACTCCTCGTTGGCCTATCTGGCCGATTTCCCGGCCACCTCGGTGAAGATCGACCAGGCCTTCGTGCGCGTCATCGAACAGCGCCCGCGCGTGGAGTCCATCGTGCGCCACGCCATCGGCATGGCCAAGGCCGTAGGCATGCATGTGACGGCAGAAGGCGTGGAGACCGCCTCCGTGGCCGAACGCCTGCAAGCCATGGGCTGCGACTACGGGCAGGGATACTATTTTTCGCGCCCCGTGGCCGCGGATGCGCTCATGGCATTGTTCTACGACGAGACCCGCTGGCCGGCTGCGCGCCTGCCCCGGGGTGAAGACGGCCGGGCTCACCCGGGCTGATGGCGCAGCGGCACACCCTGGGCCAGGTGGTGGACCGGGTGGCGGCCCGTTTCGAGTCCGCCGGGCTCTATTTCGGCCATGGTACGGAGAGCGCCTGGGACGAGGCGGCCTGGCTGGTGCTGCACGTGCTCGGCCTCCCGGTCACCGATCCGGTGCCGATTGATCACCCGGTGGAGCGCGAGTCCTTGTGCATGATCGACCAACTCGTGGGGGCTCGTATCGGGACGCGCATGCCGCTGGCCTATCTGCTGGGTGAGGCCTGGTTCGCCGGGCGCTCCTACTATGTGGACGAGCGGGTCCTGGTGCCCCGTTCCCCCATAGCCGAACTCATCGAGCAGCGTTTCGCGCCCTGGCTGCGGCCGGGCCCGGTGGGGCGCGTCCTCGATCTGTGCGCGGGCAGCGGATGCATCGGGATCGCCTGCGCGCACGCCTTTCCCGAGGCGCAGGTGGATCTGGGCGAGGTCTCGGAGGGTGCCCTGGAGGTCGCGCGGATCAACATCGCTCGCCACCGGGTGACTGCGCGCGTGAACGCCGTGCGCTCCGACCTCTTCGAGGCCTTCGGTGGCCGGCGTTACGATCTCATCGTGAGCAATCCCCCCTATGTGCCGCAGGCAGAGCTGGCGGCCCTGCCCGCGGAGTACCGGCGGGAGCCGGCGTTGGGTCTGGCGGCCGGAGCCGACGGGTTGGACTTGGTGCGGCGCATCCTGGCCGGGGCCGGTCGCCACCTGACACCGACGGGGCTGCTGGTGGTCGAGGTGGGGGACGGGGCCGAGCGCTTGGAGGCCGCCTTCCCGCGGGTGCCCTTTCAATGGGTGGCCTTGGAGCGGGGCGGAGAGGGCGTGTTCGTGCTCGATGCGGCCGAGTGTATGCGACTGGCCGGACGGACCCTCTGATACAATCCGAACCCCATGTCCGGCAACACCTTCGGGAAGCTGTTCACGGTCACCTCGTTCGGCGAGAGCCACGGGCCGGCCATCGGCTGCATCGTCGACGGCTGTCCTCCCGGCATGCGCCTGTCGGAGGCGGACGTGCAGATGGAGCTCGAGCGGCGTCGGCCGGGCAAGTCCCGGCACACCACGCAACGCCGCGAGCCGGACCGGGTGCGGATCCTCTCGGGGGTGTTCGAGGGGCGTACCACCGGCACCCCCATTGCCATGGTCATCTACAACCAGGATCAACGCTCCCGGGACTATGCCGAGATTCAGGACCGGTTCCGTCCGGGGCATGCCGATTACACCTACCTGCAGAAATACGGGCTTCGCGACTACCGCGGCGGTGGTCGGGCCTCGGCGCGTGAGACGGCCATGCGGGTGGCGGCCGGTGCCGTGGCCAAAAAGTACTTGCGGGAACGCTACGGGGTGGAGATCCGGGGTTTTCTCTCGCAGCTGGGCCCGTACCGGCCCGCGCGGCTGGACTGGTCGGTGGTCGAAGAGAATCCGTTCTTCTGGCCCGACGCCACCCAGGTGGCGGAGCTCGAGCGGTTCATGGACGCGCTGCGCAAGGCGGGTGACTCGATCGGGGCACGGGTCACCACCGTGGCCCGGGGGGTGCCGCCGGGTTGGGGGGAGCCGGTCTTCGATCGCCTGGACGCCGAGATCGCCCATGCCATGATGAGCATCAACGCGGTGAAGGGTGTGGAACTCGGCGCGGGATTCCGTGCCGTGGAGCAGCGCGGCAGCGAGCATCGTGACGAGATCACGCCCCAGGGTTTTCTCAGCAACGAGGCCGGCGGTGTCCTGGGGGGGATCTCTTCGGGCCAGGACATCGTGGTGCACATCGCACTCAAACCCACTTCCAGTATTCGCGTCCCGGGGCGCAGCATCGACACGCAGGGCCGTCCGGTGGAGGTGGTGACCAAGGGACGCCACGATCCCTGCGTCGGGATCCGCGCCACGCCCATCGCCGAGGCCATGCTGGCCCTCGTGCTCATGGACCACGCGCTGCGGCACCGCGCCCAGAACGCCGATGTGGACAGCGGCCTGGCCCCGGTGCCGGCCGGTGTCCACGAGCCGCTCTGATCCCGCACCGCGGCCCGACGCGCGCCGTCCCCGTGCGGCAGGCATCGGACACGACGCGGATTCCGTACGTCCGTCTGTCGACGTTCTACTTTTTTTATTTCGCCAGCCTCGGTGCCTTCGTGCCGTTTTGGGGGTTGTATCTCCAGCACCTGGGGCTCTCCGCCTCGCGGATCGGCGATGCCATGGCGGTGGTGATGGGTACCAAGATCGTGGCCCCCAACCTGTGGGGCTGGATCGCCGATCACCACGGCCACCGGATGCGCATGATCCGTCTGGCCTCCCTGGCCGCAGCGGTCTGTTTCGCGCCCCTGGCCGTGACCGCCAGCTTCGCGTGGATGCTCCTTTGGCTGGGGCTGTTCGCCTTCTTCTGGAACGCTGCATTGCCCCAGTTCGAGGCGGTGACGCTCAACCACCTGGGGCCCCGGATCCACCGCTATGCCCGGGTGCGTCTGTGGGGGTCCATCGGCTTCATTCTGACCGTGGCCGGACTGCCCTGCTGGCTCGGTGGCGAAGGCATCGCCCAACTCCCCCTCATCGTCCTGGCGCTCCTCGCAGGCATCTGGGTCAACACGCTCTGGGTGCCCGACCACACAGGCCTGGCGGCTCCCGGAACCCGTGCCCGGCTGAGCGAAGTGCTGCGTCGGCCGGCCACGCTCGCCCTGCTGGCGGCCTGCCTCCTTGGGCAGGCGAGCCACGGGCCGTACTACGCGTTTTTCAGCATCTATCTGGAACAGCACGGGTACACACGCGAGGCCGTGGGCCTGTACTGGGCCTTGGGTGTGGTGGCCGAAGTGGCCGTGTTCTTGGTGATGCATCACGGGCTGGGGCGCTTCGGTGCCGCGCGCATCCTGATCGCCGCCCTGATCCTCACGGCCCTGCGCTGGGTGCTGCTGGCGGGGTTCGTGGACCGAACCCCCGTGCTGGTGGCCGCCCAGCTCCTGCATGCGGCCAGTTTCGGACTCCTCCACGCCTCGGCCATCGACCTGGTGCACCGATTCTTTCCCGGGCGCCTCCAAGGCCGGGGACAGGCGTTGTACTCGAGCACCAGCTTCGGGATGGGGGGTGCCCTGGGAAGCTTCTATGCCGGTCGGCTCTGGGAATGGATGGGTGGTCCGGGTGTGTTCTTCGTCTCGGCCGCGGTGGCCCTGTTGGCCGCAGCGGTGGCCTGGCATGGCCTCGGACAGCGGGAGGCTCGCCCCCAGGTCCAGTGAGCCTCCCGCTTACACCCTTCCGGCCCTCACGGGTATAATGCGCGGTCGGTCCAAGCGGCCTCCGGCGGATCTTCCCGCTGCCACGAGGCACGGGACCGCGCCGCAGGATGCGGGGCTGCCGGACCCGAACATGCGAAAGTGGCGGAATTGGTAGACGCGCTGGATTTAGGTTCCAGTGGGGCAACCCGTGAGAGTTCGAATCTCTCCTTTCGCACCATTGACCCGCCCACCCGCTGGTTGCGCCCGGGGTGTCCCCGCTTCACGAATCAACCGTCCAGACAGAGGTTTTTCAGATGCAAGCAACGGTGGAACCCACGGGGGCCCTGGGCCGCAAGATGACCATCCAGGTGCCTGCCGAGCGGATCGACACGGAGGTGGAAAAACGGCTCAAGGACCTGTCCCGGCGTGTGCGCCTCGACGGGTTCCGGCCGGGCAAGGTGCCCTTGCGGGTGGTCAGGCAGCGCTTCGGCAGGCAGGTGCTTCAGGAGGTCGCCAGCGAGCTGATGCAAGAGAGCTATGCCGAGGCCTTGCAGGAACACGACCTCAAGCCGGCGGGCATGGCCGAGTTCTCCGTGGAGGGCCTGGACTTCCACAAGGACCTCGAGTTCGTCGCCGAGTTCGAGGTTCTCCCCGAGATCACTCCGGCCTCCATGGCGGGCGTCCGTATCCGCCGCCCCCGGGTGGAGATCACGGAAGAGGATGTGGACCGCGTGATCGAGCGCCTGCGCGAGCAGCGCAAGAGTTGGGAGGCGGTGGACCGCCCCGCCCGCATGGGGGACCGGGTGACCTTCGACCTGGAGGCCACGGTGGAAGGCAAGACGTTTGCAGGCGGCAGCGGAAAGGACGTGGTTCTGGAGCTGGGTGGCGGTCGTTGGGTCCCGGGATTCGACGAGCAGCTCGAGGGCCTGCGTCCCGGCGAACACAAGGCGTTCGACCTGCCGTTCCCCGAGGACCACCACAACAAGGACATCGCAGGCAAGACGGTGCACTTCGAAGTGACGCTCAAGCAGGTGGAGGAGCCACGGCTGCCCGAGCTCGACGAGGCCCTGGCCAAGGCATTCGGCGTCGAGTCCGGCGGAGTGGAAGAACTTCGCCGACAGGTACGGTCCAATATGGAAAGGGAATTGGAAGAGAAGATTCGGGCGGACCTCAAGGCGCAGGTCATGGACGCACTGCTGGAGCGCAACCCCGTGGAAGTGCCCGCCGCGCTCGTCAGGCAGGAGATCGAAACCCTGCGCAAGCAGACCATGGAGATGCTGGGGGTCCAGGACGCCACCCAGTTTCCGGACGAGCGTTTCGAGGAGCAAGCCCGGCGGCGCGTGGCCCTCGGCCTGATCATCGGGGCCATCGTGCGGGAGCAGGAGCTGAGCCCGGACCCGGACCGCGTGGCCGAAGAGATCGACAAGCTGGCCGAGAGCTACGAGGAGCCCGAGCTGCTCAAGGAGTACTACCGGCGCAATCCCGAGGCCCGTCGCGAGGTGGAGGGCAAGGTCCTCGAAGACATGCTCGTGGATACGGTGCTCCAGGAGGCCCGCGTGGAGGAGGAGCCCAAGGCGTTCCAGGACTACATGGCCTGAGGCCCGGCACCGCATGCGCGGTGTACGCAAGCGTTTCATCCCCCAACGGAGACATCGATGACAGAGATCAAGGCCCTCAATCTGGTGCCCATGGTCGTGGAGCAGACGGCCCGCGGCGAACGCGCATACGACATCTTCTCCCGTCTGCTCAAGGAGCGGGTGGTATTCATCGTGGGTCCCATCGAGGACCACATGGCGAATCTCGTGGTGGCCCAGCTGCTGTTCCTGGAATCGGAGAATCCGGACAAGGACATCTCGCTCTACATCAACTCCCCGGGCGGTGCCGTCACGGCGGGGATGGCCATCTACGACACCATGCAGTTCATCCGTCCGGACGTGGGCACGCTGTGTGTGGGTCAGGCGGCGAGCATGGGCGCGCTGCTGCTGGCTGGAGGAGCCAAGGGCAAGCGTTTCGTCCTGCCGCACTCGCGCATCATGATCCACCAGCCCCTGGGTGGGTTCCAGGGACAGGCCACCGACATCGACATTCACGCCCGCGAGATCTTGCGCACGCGTGATACGCTCAACCAGATCCTGGCCAAGCACACCGGCCAGCCCATCGAGAAGATCCAGGAGGATACCGAGCGCGACAATTTCATGAGCGCCACCGACGCGGTGGAATACGGTCTCGTGGATCAGGTCCTCGACCAGCGCGCACGGCCCGAAAAGGAGCAATGAGCCGAATCTCGACAGCCGGCTCCTGAGCTAAACTTGGTGGAAACGGCGCCTGGGAGGGCGCGGGCCCGGATGGCGCGACTGGCCGGCAAATGGGCTATTCCATAGGGTCGGCGGGTTGAAACGGCCTGGCGAACGAGGCATGGTTAGTCGGGTATTCCCCTGCAGAGGACCGTCATGAGCGACAACAAACACCGGGACAAGGACAGCGGCAAGTTGCTGTACTGCTCGTTCTGCGGCAAGAGCCAGCACGAGGTGAGGAAGCTGATCGCCGGCCCGTCCGTGTTCATCTGTGACGAGTGCGTGGAGCTCTGCAACGACATCATTCGTGAGGAGATGCAGGAGCAGTCCGGGGGCGCGGCCAGCAAGCTCCCCAACCCGCACGAGATCAAGAAGATCCTCGACGAGTACGTTATCGGCCAGGAACAGGCGAAGAAGGTGTTGGCCGTGGCGGTCTACAACCACTACAAGCGCCTGGAGAACCAGCCCGCGGGCAAGAACGACGTGGAGCTGGCCAAGAGCAACATCCTGCTGATTGGGCCCACCGGCTCCGGCAAGACCCTGCTGGCCGAGACGCTGGCGCGCCTGCTCAACGTACCCTTCACCATCGCCGATGCGACCACGCTCACGGAGGCGGGTTATGTCGGTGAGGACGTGGAGAACATCATCCAGAAGTTGCTGCAGAAGTGCGACTACGACGTCGAGAAGGCGCAGACCGGGATCGTCTACGTGGACGAGATCGACAAGATCTCACGCAAGTCCGACAACCCCTCCATCACCCGCGACGTCTCCGGAGAGGGTGTGCAGCAGGCGTTGCTCAAGCTCATCGAAGGGACCGTGGCCTCGGTGCCTCCCCAGGGGGGGCGCAAGCACCCACAGCAGGAATTCCTGCAGGTGGACACCAAGAACATCCTGTTCATCTGCGGGGGGGCGTTCGCCGGGCTGGACAAGATCATCCGCGAGCGGCGGGAGAAAGGGGGTATCGGCTTCTCGGCGGAGATTCGCAGTGTGGAGGAGGCCGGTCCCCTCGGCGAAGTGTTGCGCGACGTGGAGCCCGAGGACCTGATCCGCTACGGGCTGATCCCGGAGTTCGTGGGGCGGCTGCCCGTGGTGGCCACCTTGGAGGAGCTGGACGAGGAGGCCTTGGTGCGCATCCTCACCGAACCCAAGAACGCCATCACCAAGCAGTATCAGCGCCTGTTCGAGATGGAAGGCGTGGAGCTGGAGTTCCGCAAGAACGCCCTCTATGCCATCGCCCGCAGGGCCATGGAACGCAAGACCGGAGCGCGCGGCCTGCGCACGATCATGGAGCATGTACTGCTCGACACCATGTATGACCTCCCGTCACTGGAGAACGTGACCAAGGTGGTGGTGGACGAGGCCGTGATCAACGGGGACGCCAAGCCCTATCTCATCTACGAGGGATCGGATTACGAACAGGCGGCTTCGGACTGAGCGCCGGCGTCCGTCCAACCCGACCGAGACCCGCGGCGGCCCGTCGCCACACAGCAGAGCCGCTCCGAGTGCCGTGGTGGCCGTCGGGGCGGTGGATGGCGCGGCTTGAAAACCGCTTTAATTATCCATACTTATGGATCATCAGGCAGGCTCCGGCCGTTGGCCGGCAGTCCTGCGCAATTCCCCTTACAGGCGAGCATTCACCATGGGTATGACAGACACTCCCCGAATCCTGCACGAGCAAGGTAGCATCGTGCCCGTGCTTCCACTGCGTGACGTAGTGGTGTATCCGCACATGGTCATCCCGTTGTTCGTGGGGCGTGAGAAATCCATCCGTGCCCTCGAGACGGCCATGGCGGACAACAAGCAGATCCTGCTGGTGGCGCAGAAGAGCGCCGAGCTCGACGACCCCACGCGCGAACAGATCTACCAGGTGGGTACCCTGTCCACCATCCTGCAGCTCCTCAAGCTGCCCGACGGCACCATCAAGGTGCTGGTGGAAGGTGGGCAACGCGCGCGGATCGTCGAGTATCTCGGTGAAGAAGAGTTTTTCTCGGCCCGCATCGAGCCGCTGGAGTCGGTCTTGCCCGCCAACGAGCGCGAACTGGAGGTGGTGATGCGTTCGGTGGTGGGGCAGTTCGAGCAGTACGTGAAGATGAACAAGAAGGTGCCCCCGGAGATCCTGACCTCCGTCTCGGGCATCGACGATCCCTCGCGCTTGGCCGACACCATCGCCGCCCACATGGCGCTGAAGATCGACGAGAAGCAGCACATCCTGGAGATGGTCGATGTGCAGCAGCGCCTGGAGCATCTGCTCGGACTCATCGAGGGCGAGATGGACGTGCTGGACCTGGAGAAGCGCATCCGCGGGCGGGTCAAGCAGCAAATGGAGAAGAGCCAGCGCGAGTACTACCTCAACGAGCAGATGAAGGCGATCCAGAAAGAGCTCGGAGAACTGGACGAGACGCCCAACGAGCTCGAAGAGCTGGAGCGCAAGATCGAGGCGGCTGGCATGTCCAAGGAGGCCAAGGACAAGGCCACGGCCGAGCTCAACAAACTCAAGATGATGTCGCCCATGTCGGCCGAGGCCACGGTGGTGCGCAACTACATCGACTGGCTGGTGAACGTGCCATGGAAGAAGCGCACGCGGGTCACCCGTGACCTGAAGCGCGCCGAGGCGGTCTTGGAGGCCGACCACTACGGCCTGGAGAAGGTCAAGGAGCGCATCCTGGAGTACCTGGCCGTGCAGCAGCGCGTGCGCAAGCTCAAGGGACCGATCCTGTGTCTGGTGGGGCCCCCTGGGGTCGGCAAGACCTCCATCGCCAAGTCCATCGCGCGGGCAACGGGGCGCAAGTTCGTGCGCATGTCCCTGGGCGGCGTGCGGGACGAGGCGGAGATTCGCGGTCACCGCCGGACCTATATCGGCTCCATGCCGGGCAAGATCATCCAGAACCTCGCCAAGGTCGGCGTGCGCAATCCGCTGTTCCTGCTGGACGAGATCGACAAGATGTCCATGGACTTTCGCGGTGACCCCGCTTCGGCCCTGCTGGAGGTGCTGGACCCGGAGCAGAACCACACCTTCAACGATCACTACCTGGAGGTGGATTTCGACCTGTCCGACGTGATGTTCGTGGCCACGGCCAACACTTTGAACATCCCGGGTCCGCTGCTTGACCGCATGGAGGTGATCCGCATCCCGGGTTACACCGAGGACGAAAAGGTGCAGATCGCCGAGCGCTACCTGATCCCCAAGCAAATGAAGGCCAACGGGATCCGCAAGGGCGAACTGAGCATCACCGAGGGTGCAGTGCGCGACATCGTGCGTCACTACACGCGTGAGGCGGGCGTGCGCAACCTGGAGCGCGAGATCTCCAAGATCTGCCGCAAGGTGGTCAAGTCGCTGCTGCTCAAGAAGAAGCGCGACCAGCGGGTGACGGTGACCGCGCGCAATCTGGAGAAGTACCTTGGCGTGCCACGCTTCCGCTACGGGCTGGCCGAGGAGGAGGACCGTGTCGGCCAGGTCACGGGGCTTGCCTGGACCGAGGTGGGTGGTGAACTCTTGACCATCGAGACGGCCGTGGTGCCCGGCAAGGGCAAGTTCACCTACACTGGGCAGCTGGGCGACGTGATGCAGGAATCCATCCAGGCCGCGCTCACCGTGGTCCGCAGCCGTGCCGAGGCCCTCGGAATCGATCCCGACTTCTACGAGAAGAAGGACATCCACGTCCACGTGCCCGAAGGCGCCACGCCCAAGGACGGGCCGAGTGCGGGCATCGGGATGTGCACCGCGCTGGTCTCGGCGCTGACCGGGATTCCGGTCAAGGCCGACGTGGCCATGACCGGGGAGATCACGCTGCGGGGCGAGGTCCTGCCCATCGGCGGGCTCAAAGAGAAGCTGCTGGCCGCGCACCGGGGTGGTATCCGCACGGTCCTGATTCCCAAGGACAACGAGAAGGACCTGGCGGAGATCCCGCGCAACATCAAGCAGCGGCTCGACATCCGCCCGGTGCAGTGGATCGACGAGGTGCTCGAGCTCGCGTTGCAGAAGATGCCCGAGCCTCTGGTGGCAGCCAAGACGGCACCCCAGCCCGCCGCCAAGAAGAAGCCCAGAACCAAGGCCACGGCGGGGCTCAGACACCACTGAAGTGCCGTTGATGCCTCCCTCTGGAACGCTCGTCGGGGCATCGCGCGGCGGCCGGGTGCTTCGTTGACATGCAGAAGGCGCGCTTGGTATAAAACCGGCGCGCCTTCCCGGTATTTAGGCCCGTTTCACGGGGGAGGCGGGCGCGTCCCGCTGCCTGTGTCGAGCGGTGCTGCCGCCATGCGACCCGTAAGGCACGCGTCAGGGGGGCGCAGGCAGATCGCACAACAACGAATTGCGCCGCGGCATACCGGTGTGATCCGGTGCGCGGTCCTTGATTGCTGTTATCGCCACCACAGCTCCGTAGAGCCACTGGTCCGTGTGCCTCGGGTCGCGGGCTGGTGCTGGCGTTCCGGAGACGGGGCCTTCCGCCGTGGCAGGGAGTGCACGGGGCGGCTCAGGCCTGGTCGTTCGTTCCAACCGCCCACCCAATCTATTAGGAAGCTACAGATGAATAAGACAGAACTCGTCGATGCGGTGTCCAAGGAAGCCGATCTCACCAAGGCCGATGCGGCCCGGGCCGTCGATGCCGTCATCCAAGCGGTGACCGACGCCCTGAAGCGGGGCGAGCAAGTCTCCATTCTGGGGTTCGGCACGTTCCTGGTGCGCGAGCGCGCCGCCCGGACCGGACGCAATCCGAGGACCCAGGAAACCCTCGAGATCCCAGCCTCCAAGGTGCCTGCCTTCAAGCCTGGCAAAGCACTCAAGGATGCCGTAAACTAACCGCCCGCTCGCGCAGGGGTGCTTAGCTCAGCCGGTAGAGCGTCGCCCTTACAAGGCGAAAGTCGGGGGTTCGACTCCCTCAGCACCCACCAGAGGTGCCGAGGGGATCTCCGGGTACTCGGCTCGCGGGTGGCAAGGCCATCGAGTTCGGAGCGGTAGTTCAGCTGGTTAGAATGCCGGCCTGTCACGCCGGAGGTCGCGGGTTCGAGTCCCGTCCGCTCCGCCAGATTCGATCAGAAACGGGGTATCATCCGATGCCCCTTTTTTGTGGGCGGCACACGGTGGCGCCGGACCGGCCAGCGGGAACCCTTCCGGCTGTCGGTGATTCGGCTCAGGCGGCAGCAGGAATCAGGCATGCTCCAGAACATCCGGGACCGCGTCAGCGGCATCATCGCTTACACCATCGTCATCCTGATCAGTATCCCCTTCGCCCTGTGGGGGATCCAACAGTACTTCGGCGGGGGTGGCGAACAGATTGTGGCCACGGTCAACGGCGAGGACATCCCCGCCCAGGCGTTCAACCGCGAACTGCAGCGCCAGCGTAACGCCCTGCTGCAGGCCTTCGGCGGCAGGTTGCCTCCTGGTTTCGACGAGCAGGTACTGCGCCAGCGTGCGCTGGACACGCTGGTGCGCCAGTATCTACTCAACCAGGAGGTGGACCGTCTGGGTTACGCGGTCAGCGATGAGCAACTTGTCCAGGCCATCCAATCCATCCCCCAGTTCCAGCGGGACGGACACTTCGACCCCGCGCGCTACGACCAGGTCCTCAAGCTCCAGCACCGGAGCAAGGTGGAGTTCGAGCGCATGGTCCGTCAGCAGCTGCGCCTGGAACAGTACCAGGACGGGCTGGGCGACACGGGTTTCCTGCCGCCCACCCAGGTGCGCGACGCCGAGCGGCTGCGTGATCAGAAACGGGCCCTGCGCTATTTCGTGGTGCAGGTCGACCCGGCTGCGATCAAGGCCCGGCTGAAGGAAGAGGAGATCAAGGCCTACTAT